>DRNA01000096.1 GCA_011322365.1 Aeromonadales bacterium
AATTTTAAGCTGATCCTTTAACTGTACAGAACCATCCAGGGTGCGGGTGTTATAACTAAACTGTGCCGTTAATTCACTTTCAATTTCCGGCAGTTGCAGGGATTTAAACAGGGTAAGAAAGCCTTTTTCTGTCAGCAGTTCCAGGGTTCCGGATATCACCCCTTCGTTACCATCATAAATACCATCAAAAAACAGTTCTGAAAGCAGGTTGTCATCCTGTGAATGACGCAGTTCCAGCATGATTTTTTCCGGATGCAGGATTTCAGTCAGATAATGATTGCCCCGTTTATCAAAAGGGTAGGACGCCCACATTTCGGGCCGGGGTAATTGCTCCATGGCCAGTTCCAGACTGATATCATGTTGTGCACCTTCATCGGTTTTCAGTTGCAGTTTAAGGCTGCTGTTGTGTCGATCAATAGGCTTAATAAGGTGTTGATTCAGAAAAATACTGGCATTTAAAGTGGCTTTCTTTATGTCCGGTATATTATTTAAGTTGGGAGCCAGGAGATGGATTTTAAGCGGCTGGCTGTGCTGCTCATTGATATTAGCCGCACTGGCCTGCAGTGATAACTGACCGGTGGCTGAAGATTGATACTGAAGGTTGATATTGAGCTTGCCAATATCAATTATATAACCAATATCCAGATAAGGAAACAGGCCGGGAAATAAAAACGTCCCGCTGTCAGTGGATTCCCCTGCTAAAGACTGATCATTAATAAGGGTGTGGTTAAGAATGAATTTATCAATTTTAATACGTCCGGAAAGTAATTCAAACGGGGAGAATTCAGTATCCAGGTGGCCGATACTGACCTCAATAGCATCGTACTTAAGGTGCAGCTGCTTAATTTTAATGGAAAACGGCGTGATATGAATATATTCTGCCTGGTTCTCTTTAAGCCAGGGAGTCAACTGGGTCTGAAACAGGTATTTTTGAACAGGTGCCAGAAACAGGCTGGCTATTAAAATCAGGGGAACTAAAACAAGGCTGAACAGTAATAATTTAACAATATGTCTTTTGTTGATTTTCATATTTCAACCCGCATTAGAGTGATATAAAAGTATAGAATGCAGTAGAACCGGCCTTAATTGGATATTTTTATATCCATCAGGTTCAAATCAACATCATTGCGTTTGACCAGAACAATGGCGAGCTTGAATTTAATGTTTTATGTTACTTTATATTCCATGAAATAAATAGTAGTCCACAGGGCGAGAGTATACTTTTAATATAATAATTCTCATCTGGATACTGAGTCGTTATAAATGTCAATTTTTCATGCTGAACATATTTTATTTTAACCAAAATATATCCGACTCTGATTAGCCTGATATTATTAAAAAATTGATTTTTTACGCCACTTTTATACAATTATTTCATTACAAACTAAAATATTACTGAAAGCCTGGATTGTTATTTAGAATATCCTTAAATTCTGGTGTTCGACTGTAAAAACATGATAATATGAGCCGTATTTAATAGAAGTAATGCTACTTAGGTACCTTAAATGGGACAAAAA
>DRNA01000097.1 GCA_011322365.1 Aeromonadales bacterium
CTATGATGCCCGGAGAATAAAGAGGTTTGCTTTTATCGATTTTTTTTAGAATCTTCTGACCTTCTATAGAAGATATCTCCTGTGCAATTACCTGCTGGGCTACCTGTGTTGTCTTTTGTAATCGTTCCATATTGACTTCACCGGGAGCGACTCGAATAACATAGGTTTCAGGCGGTTCATTGGGTGGAAGTAGAGTCATGGTAATGGCTGTCGGAGTTGACAGGCACTGCACACCGAGATCCATGGCAGCGGCACAGGCATTTATGGTCTGTTCCAGTTCATAGGCAGGAACTCCGTAGGTATGCAACGCTTTGGTCAGGCGTAAGATAAAACCGACAGGATCCTTTCTTGAGGGTGCATTAGGAATTTTATCAATGGAGCGGTTGATAAAATTGAGATTTTCAAGTTGTGTCATTGCTTCTGGCCGTTACATATTTGGATAATTAGGGCCGCCGCCGCCTTCAGGTACGGTCCAGGTAATATTTTGACTGGGATCTTTAATATCGCAGGTTTTGCAATGCACACAGTTTTGAGCATTTATCTGGAAACGTGGTTGCTGATTTTGTTCATCTACAACTATTTCATAGACGCCCGCAGGACAATAGCGTTGAGCAGGTTCATCCCAGTTAGGTAAATTGACCTTCAGCGGAATTTCCGCATCGGCCAGTTTAAGGTGACAGGGTTGATCTTCTTCATGATTGGTATTTGAAATATAAACTGACGATAATCGATCAAAAGTCAATATGTTATCTGGTTTGGGGTAATTTATTTTTTTACTTTGTGCGGCTTTGGTCAATGTTGCATAATCCGGAGTTTTCGCATGTAGTGTAAAGGGAAGGTGCCCCCTGAAAAAAACCTGATCGATGCCGGTAAAGAGTATCCCGCCAAGAATTCCCCATTTATGGAAAGCGGGGTATGAATTTCTGGATACATAGAGCTCTTTGTGGACCCATGACGCATCAAAAGCCTGTTGATAATTACTTAATTCTTCTTTTCCTTCAGAGCCATTGGTTAATGATTCAAAAATAGCTTCCGCAGCTAGCATTCCTGATTTCATTGCCGTATGGCTGCCTTTAATTTTGGGAAGGTTTAATGTTCCAGCTTCACAGCCTGCAAGGACACCACCGGGAAAAGTTAATTTAGGTAATGATTGAAGACCACCTTCAATCAGTGCCCTGGCACCATAGGAGATGCGTTTACCGTTATGCAGGTATTTTTTTATCGCGGGGTGGGTTTTGAATCGTTGGAATTCTTCAAATGGGCTAAGGTAGGGGTTGCTATAACTCAGACCAACCACATAACCTATAGCCACCTGATTATTTTCCAGGTGGTACATAAATGAACCACCGTAGGTTTTTCTATCCAGAGGCCAACCGACAGAATGTAGAACCAGCCCCTGTTGATGATCCTCGGCAGGTACTTCCCAAAGTTCTTTAATTCCGATACCGTAGTGCTGTGGATCTTTACCTTCATCTAATGCAAAGTTGCTGATAAGTTCTTTACCCAGACTACCTCGACAGCCCTCAGCAAAAACAGTGTATTTCGCATGTAATTCGTAGCCTGCCTGATAAGTACTTTTATGTTCCCCATTGGCTGCAACACCCATATCACCTGTTGCTATGCCTTTGACACTACCATCCGGGTGATAGAGAACTTCAGATGCGGCAAATCCGGGAAAAATATCAACGCCCATATTTTCAGCCTGTTCACCCAGCCATCGGCAAAGATTGCCCAGACTGGCGATATAATTACCGTGGTTTTTCTGTTGCGGAATAAACAGGCTGCTTGGCCAGGAAAATGATTTCTTTTTTCCAAGGAAAAGGAATTTTTCTTTGGTGACTGGGGTATTAAGCGGGGCGCCTTTTTCTTTCCAGTCAGGGAATAATTCATCTAGAGCTCGCGTTTCAATTACCGCTCCGGAGAGTATATGCGCCCCGATTTCGGAGCCTTTTTCAACCAGACAAACACTAACTTCTTTATTTTGCTCTGCAGCAAGTTGTTTAATTCGAATGGCAGAGGCTAGTCCTGCAGGACCACCGCCAACAATGACCACGTCGAATTCCATAGATTCTCTGGACACAATACTTTCCTCTCAGATAATACTTGAACCTGGAATAATCTTTTTCGTATTCATCGGATTTTCCAGGTGGCCTGTGGCTAATTCTAACATTTTTTTGGCTTTGAGCAGCAGTTTGTTTTAGTACGATTCAGATTTTTTTATAGCTTTCTGACAGCTATCAGACATAAAAAAACGGCGAAGAAAAACTCTTCACCGTTTTTACGCAAATAAACAATCTCTTAAGTAAATCAGGGACTCTTTATTTTGCCGGTCTAGAAAGTGTAGTTAGCACCAAAGTACCAGGAACCACCTTCATAGTTAGCTGCTGTTCTACGAGGATACTGCAGGCCAACACTTAGACGGTTTGCATTTGGAGGACCAATTTTATCCGGGAACGAATCAAATACATTACTACCACCTAATTTAATTTTCAGGTTTTCGGTAGCTTGATAACTCAGTTCCAGATCAACATAGATCAATGAGCCAATTTTAGCACTGGGTGATACCGGGTCATTGATTGTGCCTCTTTCATCATAAGAGCTGCCATAGAAATTCGCTCTTGCCATAAAGTTCCACTGATCGGTAAAAGGTGTATTGGTTGTTAATACAAAACGATGATTGGGATAGTTGTTTTCTATATCTTCAATCAGACTGTCTTTAACTGGATTAACTCCGTTAACCTGATCCTGAGATAGAACATCTATCTTGTTGTAGCTGTATGCAAAAGAGACATCTGTAGCTACTTCATCGTTCCATTCCAGATCAGACGTTAATACCACATCAACACCACGATGACGTACATTCAACGCATTGGTATAAAATGAAATGGTATTGGTTGTATTTGGAACCGCAATATCACCGGTTCGGTAAATACGGTGGTCTACCTTGATCTGATAAAAATCAACAGTTAAAGTTGTTTTGTCAGAAAGTTCAGAAGTGAAACCAAGACTGATATTTGTTGAGGTTTCTTCTCTGAGTTCCTTACCGCCAACCAACGCAACTCTTGGATCAGTTGAAGGTACCAGACCTTCTTCAACCTGTTGACCTGTCACACCATCAAAAGTAGTAATGGTTGTTCTGACATTTGCCTGTCCCGGTGTAGGAGCGTGGAAACCAGTCGAGATTGCACCACGTATATTAGTAGTGTCGCTGACGCTGTAGCGAGCTGCCAACTTACCATTGAGTGTGCTACCAAAATCAGAGAAATCTTCATATCTTGCTGCATACTGAATCATAAAGTCAGTCGAGATGTCCTGTTCAACATCAGCATAAACCGCATAGTTATCTCTGGAGAATTTTCCAGCATCCTGAGGTTTGATGCCACCGAAACCATTCGATCCTGAACCAAGATAAGAGTTAGGCTCACCTGCGATGGCAGTATAAGACTCTTTATGGTATTCAGCACCATAGGCCAGGTTGATAGTGTCAGTCATAAGCTTGGAAAAATCTGCATTGATGATGGTTTCTTCCTGTTTGTATCCACCTACATCAAAATCTCGTTGTGGGATAGTCAAATCAGCATTTAATCCAAGTGACGGATTAGTGGTATTATTCAGGAAATAATCCAGTTTGTTTGAACCATATCCGAAACTAAAATCAAAATAGGTACCATTTGAAAATTCACCATTAACTCCGGTACTTATACTGAGATCAGTTTGTGAACCATCCAGATAGGGAGTGTAACCAACCTGTGTCAGATTGCCGGTATACCCTAAACCTACCAGTGTCGCGATAGTTGAGTGGTTGGGGTTACGATAGAAAAAACGATAGCGGCCATCAGTATTGGCATAGCCAACACGGGCATAAAAATTCTTTCCATCACCAAATTCCATTCCAGAGTTAAGGTACAATCTCAG
>DRNA01000098.1 GCA_011322365.1 Aeromonadales bacterium
ATAATGGATGTATGGGATATGATAGTCACCTATAACCGCTCCACTTTATATCAAAAAATTGACTACCACCATAATCAACTGTATAAATTCACAGACACACAACTGGAAAAATATTATCGCCTTGAACAGGGACAGTTAGAATCCATATTTAAATCACTGGGTCAGTATGATGACCTGAACTTTAATAAACTGCATATTAATGCCTTTATTCCTCTGGTGAAGCTGGGCTATTCTGTAGAACAGATTAAGGATATGCTGGAGAACAATGACCTGAGGCTGATAAATGAACTGACAGACTTATATGAACGGGTCAGCAAGCCTGAACTGGCTGAGCATTATTATATTATCGACGACAGCCGGCAGTATTTTCCGGAAGTGGCCAGGGCACTTGAAAACGGTGAGTTTTTTAACCCAGAACTCAGTCATTATGAACAACGGGAGCAGATATTTAACCAGTATGCCCGTTATATGGAATACCCAAGGCCATAAACCTTATCAACCAATCAAAATAAAACATTAATAAAGCACCTATGAAAAAATACCTTACAAGCATATTACTCGTTCTTTTTACTTTTTCATTTACATCCCCAGTTTATGCAAAAACCGTAACTGATGACCCACAGGAACAGGCGGCTCTGGAAGCCCTGTTAATAGATGCTGAGTTGAGTTGGGATGATATTAAAATAATTAAAAACATAGTTATTGACGGGCGCAACGATAAAGGTCGACTAATGGTTCGCAGAAAGGACAGAACAAAAAAATGGCCTTTTATGAACATGAGCGATAAAAAAATTTATGTAAACCCTGACAATAAAATTATTGCTATCAATATTGATGGCTCAGGGCTTAAAAATATTTCCGCCATCAATCACTTTAAATACATGGTATTTTTTTCCTGCAAAAATTGTTATATACAGAAATTCGATATTATAAGCAACCTGCCAAAGCTGGATGAGTTACAGCTTTCTAATACAGGCACAGAAGAAATAGGACAAATGAAAAACCTGCCTGAATTAAAATTTCTGGATTTAAGCCGAAACGGAATAAAAAAAATACAGAACCTGAATAGCATTCCTTCATTAAAAGAGTTAATAATGGAAGGAGTAGAGATAAATAAGCTGGAAGGCCTGGAGAACCTGCCCAACCTTGAGGTTCTAAGCATAATGGACAGTGGCGAAGACGAACAACGCATAAATAAACTCGAAGGTCTGGATAACCTAAAAAATCTCAAAGTACTTGAGCTGTACTTTCAAAGAATAAAAAAACTGGAAGGTCTGGAAAATTTAACCCAGCTGGAACGACTTTATTTAATTGAAAGTAAAATAAAAAAAATAGAAGGTCTGGACAACCTCAGACAATTAAAAATACTGGGACTAAAAAGAAACCGGATAAGAAAAATCGAAAATCTGGATAATTTAACTCAGCTTAAAACGCTGTATCTGGATGGCAATCCCATAAAAAAAATAGAAAACCTTGATGCCTTAACTCATCTTGAAAGACTTTATTTGTACAGCACGGATATTAGCAAAATTGAAGGGCTGGATAATTTGAAATCATTAAAATATCTGGATTTAAGTTTTACTCATATCACTAAAATAGAAGGTCTTGATAATCTTGAAAACCTTTATGAATTGCGACTGGGTGATACTAAAATTCGTAAAATGGAAGGTCTGAATCATCTAAAAAATCTGGTCTATCTCTATCTTAATGATACCCCAATAGAAAAGCTGGAAAACTATGAAAACATGACCAGCCTGTCTTACACTGTTACAAGAGATATGCCTAATATTACCCCAGCAGACCTTGAAGCCTTTGATGCATTTACCAACAAAAATCTGGGACGCAGGTTAAATTCCCGGTAAACACTTCAACCCGCCGGTACTACCAGAGAGCCAGTCCTTTGCGCCATAAGTTGGCTTCAGACTGGTTTCCTTTATGGACAACCTGGCCGTATCCCTGAGCCTGCTGGCTACCATTGCCGCTATTGACGATGCTCTGGAACAGCAGCGCAGGGGAAAAGAGCTCAAAGCTATGAAAAAATGGCTGGAAGCCGTTAGTACAGCACTGGTAGCCTATGGTTTTTATATCGGCAAGTACGGCTCAAAAGGCCTGTTCAGCTATTTAGGCGGAAAAGCGTCCAGTCACAGTGCCAGACTGATGAGCCGCTTTGGTATTTGCCTGTTTCTTCCCGGTGTCGGCGAAGCAGCAGCATTG
>DRNA01000099.1 GCA_011322365.1 Aeromonadales bacterium
AAATCCCATGGGCCAGCTATCTGTTCAATGGGCTGGCGTGTGGATGATGCAAACTTTGCCTTTGAGGAATCTGTAAAGCGAGGTGCAAAACCCGTTGCCGAAAACAATAAAGATCTACCTTACCCCGCCATTTTTGGCATTGGTGACAGCCTGATTTATTTTATTGATAAATTTGCTGATAAAGGTTCAATTTTTGAAGATGATTTTGTAGATCTCGAAGTGCCTGAAGTCGTTCCCGATAAAGGTTTTCTGCTGGTTGATCATCTTACCAATAATGTTTATAAAGGCACCATGGAACAATGGGCGAATTTTTATAAGGATATTTTTGGCTTTTACGAAGTCAGATACTTTGATATTAATGGTGCGAAATCCGGGCTGGTTTCCTATGCATTGCGCTCTCCAGATGGTAGCTTCTGCATACCCATTAACGAAGGCAAAGAAGGCAATAAAAATAATCAGATTGATGAATACCTGAATGAATATAATGGCCCTGGCGTTCAGCACCTTGCATTTTTAACCAATGATATTATCGCCTCACTGGATGCAATGGAAGGTTCATCAATTCAAACTCTGGATATCATTCCAGAATATTACGATACTATCTATGATCGTGTCCCACAAGTTACCGAAGATCGTGAGAAAATCCGTCACCATCAGATTCTGGTTGATGGTAATAAAGATGGTTATCTTCTACAGATTTTTACAAAAAATCTATTTGGTCCCATTTTTATTGAAATCATTCAGAGGGAAAACAATCTGGGGTTCGGTGAAGGAAATTTTACCGCTCTTTTTGAGTCTATCGAAAGAGACCAGGAAAAGCGCGGCGTATTATAATCCTGATTTTCCCTGCCTGACGATCTCAAAAGGCCAACTATGTTGGTCTTTTTTATGACCTGCCAATTTTTATCGTGCTATACTTTTAGATGCAGTTTAAGGGAAGAGGATTATTAATGGTATTTTTGCGTCTTGTCACTCAACTTTTTCTATTGATATTTTCTGCAGCCAGTTTTGCAGATGAATCTACTTCACCCCTGGATAAAGAAACCTTACGCACCTATTGGCAACAGGAACTTCAGCTCCATGATTTTATTTTTAAAGTTTTTGCACCCAATCAAGATATTTTTATTAAAGCACAAATCAGCTTTCACAATCAGTTATTAGCTGTCAACAAAAAATCACATTATGCAGTGATGCAGCTTTCTTCTGAGGATCAAAAAAGACTACTACAAAAAGATTTTATATTATTGCCTGCAACTGAATGGATTAAAAATAGAAGACAGCACATTGAAAGTTCTATTACAACTTATTCAAAACATAACAACAGTTTAGTTAACGCCAAACAAATCGAACCCTGCTATTTAACTGTCGAAGAAACCTATCAAGGGGCTCGTGAATTAAATCAACTCTATGCTGATTTGACACAATGGATTGATATCGGCAACTCCTGGCAAAAAACCATGAGCAAGGGGGGTTATGATCTCAACGTTCTGGTTATTACCAATAAAAATATTGCTGAAGAAAAACCCAAATTGTTTATACAAAGTGCCATGCATGCCAGAGAACTTGCTCCGGCTCAACTTTCTTATGATTTTGCCAGTTATTTACTTTCCAGTTACCAACGGAATGCGGATGTCACCTGGTTGATTGATCATCGTGAAATTCATATTCTGTTTCAGGCAAATCCAGATGCCAGAAAAATGGCAGAACAAAATTTACTTTGGCGTAAAAATACCAATGAAAACTACTGTGGATCAACCAGCTTAAGCCGAGGAGCTGATCTCAATCGCAATTTCTCCATGTTCTGGAATAGTAATACCCTATCTTCAACAAATTCCAGCAACGATCAATGTAGTGAAGTTTTTCGAGGTAGCGAAGCATCATCTGAACCAGAAACACAGGCTATAGAAGCATATGTACGAAAACTGTTTCCTGATGAACGGGGACCGGCTAATACCGATAGCCCACCTCTCGACAAATCAGGACTTCACCTTGACATCCATAGTTTTGGTAGATTGCTTCTCTGGCCCTGGGGACATACCAGTGTTGGTGCGCCTAACGATGCTCAATTCAAAATATTAGCTCAACGAATTGCCTATTTTAACCAGTATATCTCTGAAAAATCTGATGCCCTGTATCCTACTGATGGCACCAGTGATGGAGTCAGCTACGGCGAGCTGGGTGTAGCTTTCCTCACTTTTGAATTAGGTGACCAATTTTTTGAACCCTGTATTAACTATAATTCAACTATTAAACCGAACAATATCAAAGCATTAATTTACGCCAGTAAAATAACAGCAGCTCCCTATCTATTACCCTCTGGTCCGGACGTTAGTGTGGAATCATTCAATAACACCGCTACCGATGTTTATGACTTGATCTTACGTGCTGATGATTCCCATTATTATTCCCTTCGTTTTCGCGAGTCACCACAATCGATTACAGCTGCGGAATATAGTATAGACACACCTTTTTCTAATAATTCAATATCAACGTCTCTTGATTTGGTTGATGGCAATGCTGATAGCAGCAGTGAATTGTTTTCTACTCAAATCGATAGTAGTAGTTTATCCCCGGGACGACATACTATTTATCTGCGTGCGCAAAATGCATCCGGGCAATGGGGACCAACCACCGCTGTTTTTCTTGATAAGGGTGAGATTTCACCATTTGTATATTTTAAACAAACTTGCGATAACACACTGCTGTGTAATTTTGATGCTGATGTCAGTTTTTCTAATACAAATACGCTTACCAGTTATAACTGGGATTTTGGCGATGGCAGTTCTGCATCAACTTCTATAACGAGCCATAACTATTCGGCAGCTGGTAGCTATATAGTTACACTGAATGTAAGTGATGATAACGGCAATAGCACTTCCGTAGGCAAAACCATCACTGTTGGTGTTACCTCTTCAGCGCCAACGGTTTCATTTACACTGAATTGCCAAAATACAAGTTGCCAGTTCGATGCCACCGGCAGCAACGATGATGGTGAAATAACCAACTATCAATGGGATTTTGGGGATGGGAGCCTGGGTCTGGGCATTCAGGCATCTCATACTTATACCATGACCGGTAATTTACAGGTTAGTTTGACTTTAACCGATGATCTGGGTCTTAAATCCAGCAATTCTCAATCCATTAAAATTATTACAGATAAACAAGCAACAACATCACCAACCTCAGATGGAGGAGGCGGTGGAGCTTTTCATATTCTGTTCCTGTTATTGCTCACAACACTGAAATCTGTCTATTTAAGACAAAAATAACTCTTTTTCCAGTAAATCCTTTAATTTTACTCACTAAAAGGCTTTTATAAAAATCAGGCTGGCGTTATATTACGACTTTCGCATATAACATCTCCGAGCAGATCCATGACAGTTACGTCACTAAATAAAGAAAAAATCAAAATTGTACTTTTTGAAGGGATTCATGAAAATGCAGCCAACGTTTTTGAAGATGACGGCTATAGTGAAATCATCCGTTATAATAAAGCCCTGGACGGCCGGGAACTGCTTGATGCCGTTGCTGATGCAAATTTTATTGGCATACGCTCACGAACCAAAATAACTCAGGAAGTTTTAGACGCAGCCCCAAAACTTTCTGCCATTGGTTGTTACTGTATTGGCACTAATCAGGTCGATTTAGCCGCTGCACGTAATAAAGGGGTACCGGTTTTTAATGCCCCTTTTGCTAATACCCGCTCGGTCGCTGAGTTAGTATTAGGTGAAATTCTACTGTTACTCAGAGGGATACCTGAAAAAAATGCCGCTGCTCATCGTGGACAATGGTTAAAAAGTGCCAGTAATGCCTATGAAGCACGCGGTAAAACTTTAGGCATTGTCGGTTATGGCCACATAGGTACACAAACCGGGCTACTGGCCGAAGCCCTCGGAATGCACGTATATTTTTACGATATTCTCAAACAATTATCCCTCGGTAACGCACACTCAGTGAATAGCCTGAATGAGTTATTGGAGAAATCTGATATCGTCACTTTTCACGTCCCTGAAACGCCCCATACCCGGAATATGCTAAATGCCGATAATATTGGCCACCTGAAACAGGGAGCCATTATTATCAATGCTTCAAGAGGCACAGTTATTGATATTCCGGTTTTACAAAGCGCGTTGGAATCAGGTGCCATACGTGGTGCAGCCATCGATGTTTTTCCTATAGAACCAGAGTCTAACAAACACGAGTTTTCCTCACCCTTAACCGCATTTGACAATGTCATATTAACTCCACATATTGGCGGAAGTACACTTGAAGCTCAGGCTAATATTGGTATCGAAGTAGCTGATAAGCTGGTACATTACAGTAATAATGGCTCTACCATGGGCGCGGTCAACTTCCCTCAGGTTGCGCTTCCAACACATGAAAATAAACACCGTATCCTTCACATTCATAAAAATGAGCCGGGTATTTTAACTCGCATTAATGAAATTTTTTCCGCACACAAAAGTAATATTTCAGCCCAATACCTGCAAACACATGAAGGAATTGGTTATGTAGTTACTGATATTGATAAAGATAATGAAAAAGATATTCTGCCACTACTTAAAGATATACCCGGTACATTACGAGCCCGGATTCTATTTTAATCTTGAAGAATTCCAGTCAATAAAAAAGGGGCTTGTTAAAAGTAATGCCGATCAGTTAAGTGAATAAAAGCTTGATTTTTCTGCAAATAAGATCAAAATCCGATGATCAAAAGTCATCGGATTTTTTTATGCAACTTTCAGACGCGCTCTCTCAGGTATCTCTTAATAATCGAACAGAATTTCAAAA
>DRNA01000100.1 GCA_011322365.1 Aeromonadales bacterium
AAGCTCGCTATCAAACCCTTGATCCGTTTAAACTGAAAGCTTCAATTGAACGAAAACTTAAGACTATTTTTAAATTAGTTTCGGTGTCTTCTAATGTGAGGCTACGATTATAAGTTTCGGTTACCTTTTAATATGAGTCAACGCGTATTATGACAAGCAACAAAAGCAGATTGTTGGAACTTCAACGGCAGTAGTGCGTAAGACCCTGAATTGTTCCGGCTATAAAAACACTATTAGTATTTATCCCTGGAATAGAGCTTATCAGCAAGCCTCAGAAAATAAAAACACCCTGATATATTCAATTGCCCGCCTGAAGGAGAGAGAACATCAATTTAAATGGATCGGTATTATTGGTTATACGGAATCTTACCTTTATAAATTAAAACATAGAATTGATATCAAAATTGAAAAACTTGATGATGCAAAACAATACCATTTGGGGCTTTTAAAGGATGATTTTGTTACGCAGGTATTAAACAATAATGGATTTATCGAACATAAAAATTATAGTCTTTATCTTGATGCGAAATCAAAATTACCCATGCTATTTGATGGCCGCTATGAACTGATTGAAGGCAACCCACAAGTAATGAAAATCCAGGCAAGGATGCAGAAATTTAATTTTAATGAGCTTGTGAAAATGTATCCCATCATCAAAAAACAACCATTGTACCTGGCAATGAATATCGACTCGGATAGAACTATTGTAACTAAATTGCAAAATTGTCTGCAACAACAGTTATAGACAAACCATACTACAGTTTTATGATCTAAAACAATGTATTCTACTTGAGTACCTAGTAGAATCACGGCATCAGTAATAAAATGACATATCGTAGTGAAATCAAGAAAATTACCTGGTGACGTTGCCGTATGGGCGCTTATTCTGGCTGAACTTTCAGTTTTTGGTATTTTGTTTATTGTTTTTGTTGTTGTTGCAAAAAATCATCCGCAGATGTTTGAACAGGGCAAACAAAGCCTGCATAAATTTTCAGGTTTTATCGAAACACTGTCTCTTATTTCATCAAGTTTTTTTGTTGCTTTTTCCTTAAAATTGCTAAGACTTAATAAGCATCGTCAAGCTGCTATTTTTATAATCGTAGCTATGGCATCCGCTGCTATCTATCTCTTCTTGAAACTGTCTGAGTATCAACTGTTGTTTGAGCAGGGCTATGACATTGATACCAATGTTTTTTATACGCTTTATTTTTTATTAACAGGTTTTCACTGGCTGCATGTAGTGGTGGGGTTTATAGTCTTACTGTATATGATGAAGCAATCATACGCTGATAAATTTCAGGGCGAAGATATTCGTTTGGCTGAATCGGGCGCCAGCTACTGGCATATGGTTGATATCGTCTGGATTATTCTTTTCCCTTTGGTCTATGTATTACCATGATTAAATTAATTTTAACAAGTCGTGAATTTTTAGTTTGGATTATATTGTTAGTGCTGACTACAGCCTCTTATCTGCTTGGTGTATCGCAATCTCTATGGATACTGCTGGCATTGCTTTTTACTTTCATCAAAGGCTATCTGGTGATTAACTATTATATGGAGTTACAAAACGCGCCATTTATCTGGAAATACGCTGTTTTAGGCTATCTGACTTTTGTTATTGGTGTTATTTCACTGGTTATTGGCTGGAGTTGATGAATTTACAGGTAATTGCTCAGTTGACATTACTTTTATCATACAAGTCTTAATTTTATTTATTAATACCGGATCAGAGTTGATATTAGCTGCCAGATAAAGTTGTTGAGCCCGTTTTAGTGTATAAACTGGTTGCAACTTATAATGCTGCATTTTATTGGATGTCAAACTGGAACGGATAATCAGAGGATTTCCATCGATGAGATCAAAACGACCCTGTTTCAGCATGGGTATTTTAGAAGACTCTTCTTCATAAAAAGTAAAGTCTTTACCCGGTATAAACCCATGTCGGATAAAGTAATCGGTGATAAATCCTGAACGTAACAATCCCAGTCGATATTTTTTGATATCTTCGAAGTTGTTAATGACAATGTCAGTTCGGCTTTTCAGTTTAAATAAAACTACCGAAGTATCAAAAATTGTACCTATCCAGGTAAATTTGTTAACTCTTTCCGGGGTTCTTGCGATAGAATAAATTAATGTGTTTTTGTTATTTAAAGCACTGTAATAGGCTCTTTTCCAGGGCAGGAGCTGAATATCAGTTTTTATCTGCGCACAACTTAAGATTTGTTTTATTATCTGCGTAGCTTTACCTGCAACTTCACCGTTTACCATCTGCTGAAAAGGTGGCATTGACTCAGTAACAACAGTAATTTTCTCTTCAGCAGACGAAATGCTACTGAAAAGGATAATAAACCAGCAAAAAATGTATCTCATTGAAGCTATTTCCTCCATTCTACTGTGTTATTAGCATATTCATGTATGATGGGTATATACCATAGGATATTACTATATTCTGGTCTTACCAGATAGGCAAGTAGGCACTATTGTTGTACCCTTGATTGACTTAAGAGTAAAATCAGATCAACACGATCTGGAATATCGACGCCTGAAATGGAGGCGCTTATGCATAAACAACCTTTAGTTATTTTTGATACCACGTTGCGTGATGGAGAGCAATCACCGGGCGCAACCATGAGTCTTGCTGAGAAAGTTCAAATAGCCAGGATGCTTGAAAAGCTCAACGTTGATGTAATTGAAGCGGGTTTCGCCATTGCGAGCCCCGGGGATTTTGAGGCAGTAAAGGCTGTAGCGCTTGCAGTCAAAGACAGTCGTATCTGTTCTTTAGCCAGAGCTCTGGATAAGGATATTGAGGTCGCTGCTGAGGCAGTTTCTGCAGCAAATAACAGCAGGATTCATACTTTTATTGCAACTTCACCCATCCACATGAAATATAAATTACAGATGGAACCGGATGCAGTGATTGATCAGGCGGTGAGAGCGGTTACTAAGGCTCGTAACCTGAATGATGATGTAGAATTTTCCTGTGAGGATGCGGGCCGTTCTGAGTTTGATTTTTTGTGTAAAATCATTGAAAAGGTTATTGCTGCAGGTGCATCGACTATTAATATCCCTGATACAGTAGGTTACGCTATGCCTCAACAGTTTGGTCAGATGATAGGGGATTTAATTCAAAATATCCCCAATGCTGATAAGGCTATATTTTCTATTCATTGTCATAATGATTTAGGGCTTGCAGTTGCAAACTCACTATCATCTGTTTTGGCCGGAGCCAGGCAGGTAGAATGTACAATTAATGGTCTCGGGGAACGTGCGGGTAATGCTTCTCTGGAAGAAATTGTGATGGCCATACGGACTCGACCGGACTTTTTTAATGTTACAGCCGATATTAATGCCGAATTTCTGGTGCCAACTTCGCAAATGGTTTCTGATATTACCGGTTTCCCGGTCCAGCCAAATAAAGCCATTGTGGGTTCAAATGCTTTTGCACATGAGTCCGGTATCCATCAGGATGGAGTATTAAAAAATCCGGAAACCTATGAGATAATGCGTGCAGAAACTGTAGGTTGGGATGAAAATCGTATGGTTTTGGGAAAACACTCTGGACGAGCAGCTTTCAAAAATCATATGCATAAGTTAGGCGTGGATTTTGATACCTATGAGTCTTTGAGAGAGGCATTTAACCAGTTTAAAATACTGGCCGATAAAAAGCATGAACTTAATGACAGTGATTTGCTTTCGGTAATCAATGGATGAGTTTAACGGAACATCAACAGTACGTCCTCAATGAACTGGAAATACCGATTTGGTTAGAGAGGGTCGCAGAATCCGAACTACGCAATGAAAATCCAGTTCCTGCTTCCAGACTGACAGGATCTGAAAGCGTTTCTGGCGGAAACTGCTCATGGGATGTTGTTGAGCAAACGGGTGACAATCCGTCTTTGTGTTGGCTGATTTCAAAAAATGGTCGTTTACCCGATAAAATTGTCATACAAAATTTTATCACTGCATTAAATTTATCTCGGCCGCACTGGCTTGTATTAAAATCCCATGATGAAAAAGTAGGTTCACTCACTTCCATTCCGGAAATACTGAGCAAAACTGAATATGCTCCAGTTATTTTAATTCAGCTTGATGCTCACTCCAGGCAACCTGAAATAATAGAAGTTAATAAGCGTGAGATATTGATCTGTAAAGTTGAAGATTTTGAACAAATTGAAGGCAAACGAAAGTTGTGGGCCTGTGTTCAAACCTTAATAAAATGAACTCACCAGCCCCGAATCGTCAAAGTCTTAACAATGAGCAATATTTCATCAGAAATATACGACAAACTGATCTGGATGAAATTTATAGTATTGAAAAACGGGCATACAAAAAGGGTTGGTCATATGGAATCTTCCAGCAATCCTTAACCAGTAATCGGGGTTTTATCCTTATCAGGCGTGATACAGACAACATTATCGGTTATGGGATTTCTCAGGTAATAGTAGACGAATTTCATATCCTGAATATCTGTATTCATCCTGATTATCAACATCAGGGACTAGGGAAAGGCTTACTTTATTTTTTACTGGATAAAGCCAGAGAGTTTTCCTGCAAAGATGTATTTCTGGAAGTCAGAGCTTCCAACTTAATCGCCATACAACTGTATCTGGATGCAGGCTTTAATGAAGTGGGTGTCAGGAAAAATTATTACCCGAGTGAAAAGGGCCGGGAGGATGCCTGTCAAATGTGCTTAAGCCTTTTTTAACTTGTTTCCAGGGTGTTTTTTATTATAACAACTATATTTTGTCAGCTGTTTTTCGAAAGTTTTTTTAAACATTAATAGAGAATTCAGTACAGTTATTAGATACAATAAGCCAATAAATATAAAAGCTTAAGCCCGATCAGGCTTAACCTGAGCGAAATAGAATCTTATCATGTCTCAACTTGAAGATGAAATAGCACAAAGACGCACTTTTGCTATCATTTCTCACCCCGATGCGGGGAAAACTACTATAACGGAAAAACTGTTACTTTTTGGTCGCGCGATTCAGGTGGCGGGTACAGTTAAGGGGAAAAAATCAGGCCGTCATGCGACTTCTGACTGGATGGAAATGGAAAAGCAGCGTGGTATTTCAGTCACTACTTCTGTGATGCAGTTTCCTTATAATGGTCGTACGGTTAATTTGCTGGATACTCCGGGCCACGAAGACTTTTCTGAAGATACCTACCGAACACTGACAGCTGTGGATTCAGCTTTGATGGTTATTGATGGCGCCAAAGGTGTTGAAAAAAGAACCATCAAATTAATGGAAATTTGTCGTATGCGCGACACACCCATTGTTACCTTTATTAATAAAATGGACAGGGATATTCTCGATCCAATTGATCTGTTAGATGATGTTGAAAGTGTCTTAAAGATTAAGTGTGCAGCAATCACCTGGCCAATTGGCATGGGAAAAGGCTTTAAAGGCGTTTACCATTTGTTGCAGGATAAAATTTATCTCTACAAAGGTGGACAGGGTCATAAGATCCAGGATATCAATATTATTGAAGGAATTGACAATCCGCAACTGGATGAAGTTATCGGCGATCTGGCCGATGATCTAAGAGAAGAACTGGAACTGGTAGTTGGAGCCAGCCATAAATTTGATCTTGATTCCTATTTAAAAGGTGAGCTCAGTCCGGTATTTTTTGGAACGGCATTAGGAAATTTCGGTGTTGATCTGATGCTGGATGGATTTGTAAAATGGTCACCAGCTCCCTTAGCCAGAAAAGCCGAATCACGAATAGTAAAGCCGGATGAAAATAAATTTAGTGGTTTCGTGTTTAAAATACAGGCAAATATGGACCCTCAGCATCGTGACCGTATTGCCTTTTTAAGAATTTGCTCAGGCGAATACCGTAAAGGTATGAAAATGAAACATGTGAGGGTTGGCAAAACCACGCAGGTGAATAATGCTGTCACTTTTCTGGCAGGAGAGCGAGAACAGCTTGATAGTGCTTTTCCCGGTGATATTATTGGATTACATAATCATGGTACTATTCAGATAGGCGATACTTTTACTGAAGGTGAGGACTTGGCTTTTACCGGAATACCCCATTTTGCGCCTGAACTTTTTCGTCGGATACGTTTAAAAGATCCTTTAAAAGCCAAACAACTTCAAAAGGGTTTAATTCAACTTTCTGAGGAAGGTGCCACACAGGTATTCAGACCGGTTAACAACAATGATTTAATTGTTGGTGCGGTGGGTGTTTTGCAATTTGATGTGGTTGCACATCGTTTACAATCCGAATATGGTGTAGATTGCCTCTATGAAACGATTAATGTGGTCACTGCCCGTTGGGTCACTAGCGATGATGACAAGGCACTTGATCTGTTTAAAAAGAAAGTGTCAGATAATATTGCTATTGACGGTGGAAACTATGTAACCTATCTGGCACCGACTATGGTAAACCTGAGTTTAGCGGAAGAACGCTATCCCGATATAAAATTCAGTAAGACAAGAGAGCATTAATTCAGAGAATAAAAACAGAATGTTAGTTAAGATTGGACCGAGGAAGTTTCATTGACAGGAAAGGCGGAAACAACACAAATATTATTTGACACTCATTGTCATTTTAATATGTCTGATTTTGATAAAGATCGGGAAAATTTGCTTCAACTCTCTCAACGGGTTGGGGTGAAAGGTATTCTCATGCCAGGAACGACTAAAGAGTCCTGGCGTAAAATAAGGCAATTGACCAGTTTACATAAAGGTTTGTATACAGCCCTGGGTTTACATCCTCTGTTTGTTGAATATCACAAAAAATCTGATATTCGTAGTCTGGAACTGGCTGTTGCCATGCCTCCCATTTCTGCAGTGGGGGAAATTGGTCTGGATTTTTATGTAAAAGAACTCGATCGACAGAAACAGATCGTGCTTTTCAGAGCACAACTGCAAATTGCCAATATTGCCCATTTGCCGATCATTTTACATGTCAGAAAAGCCCATGATGAAGTTTTAAAACATCTACGTATTATTAACTTCAGGTTTGGAGGCTTTGTACATGCCTTTAATGGTTCACAAGAGCAGGCAAAGCGCTATATGGATATGGGCTTTAAACTCGGTTTCGGTGGTGCTATGACTTATCCCAGAGCTGTAAAACTTCGAGCGCTGGCAGCAGAATTGCCGCTTTCAAGTATCGTTTTAGAGACCGATGCTCCGGACATGAAACCCATTACCTGTCAATCTTCCCGTAATACCCCCATCCATCTTGTTGATAATTTTCGAACATTATGTGAGCTTCGATCGGAATTACCGTCTAAAATAGCATTACAGGCGACAGAAAATGCCTGTCAAATATTAGATATCCCAATCGATGATTTATAATATTTTTCAATTTGATTGAGTTATCTCCTTGTAATCGTTGGAATTATTAAATATGCCAAGCCCAGAGAGTGTCAATACTTCCCCACTAAAAAGTTCACGAGATGTTCTGGTCAGACTGCAGCAACAGGGATATCTGGATGATGACCAGATAAAAGTGTCGCTTTTAAGGACTGATAAATGGGAGCGTGAAGGCGTTGCACCCCATGAAACTGTCGCTCGTTGTAAATTAAAAAGCCAGTTTAACGAAGAAATTCTCAATGAAGAATTCCTCACTAACTGGTTGGCAAAAGAAACAGGGCAGGATGTAGTGGTTATCGATCCGCTTAAAGTTGATGTTGAAAAAGTGACCGATGTGATGTCACATGCCTTTGCAGAGCGCCATGGTATTTTAGCCATTGATGTGAATAAAATAGGTATAGTTATCGCGCAAAGCTGGCCAGATAGTAGTGGTTGGTTAACCGGTCTTGAGCATGTGGTAAGGAAACCCATTCGAACTGTGTTGGCCAATCCTGTGGATATCAGACGTTTTCAGAATGAATTTTATAATCTCAGCCAGTCTGTACGTGGTGCACATGGTGAACAGAGTTCGCAGTTCGGCGTAGATAATTTTGAGCAACTGGTTGAACTGGGAAAGTCGGGGGAGCTCGATGCCAATGATCGCCATGTGGTTAAAATTGTAGACTGGTTACTGCAATATGCCTTCGATCAGAGAGCCAGTGATATTCATATTGAACCTCGTAGAGACATCGGCAAAGTACGCTTTAGAATAGATGGCCTGCTGCACACGGTTTATGAATTTCCTTCAACTATCACCTCTGCCGTTATCGCCCGCTTAAAAATATTGGGCCGTATGGATGTTGCTGAAAGACGAAAACCACTGGATGGCCGCATAAAAACCAAAACTCCCGAAGGTGATGAAGTAGAACTACGTTTGTCCACACTGCCAACAGCCTTTGGTGAAAAAATGGTGGCAAGGATATTTGATCCGGAAGTTGTTTTAAAGAATTTCTCTGAACTGGGACTGACTCAAAAGGATGAAGAAACCTGGGTTGGTATGGTGAAACAACCTAACGGTATTGTGTTGGTTACCGGCCCCACGGGTTCCGGTAAAACCACCACGCTTTATACCTCATTAAAAATGTTGGCAAAACCAGAAGTCAACGTCTGTACCATTGAAGACCCCATTGAAATGGTAGAGCCATCATTTAACCAGGTACAGGTTAAAGAAGAAACCGGTGTTGAATTTGGTTCGGGTGTCAGGGCGTTGTTAAGACAGGATCCCGACATCATTATGATTGGTGAGATCCGAGATAAAGAAACTGCAGATATGGCCGTGCAGGCAGCCCTCACCGGTCACCTGGTACTGTCAACCCTACACACCAACGATGCTCCCACAGCCATTTCCAGAATAATGGAACTGGGAGTGCCTCCCTTCCTGCTAAATGCTACGTTGCTGGGTGTGATGGCACAAAGACTGGTGAGAACGCTCTGTATCCACTGCAAAAGAGCAGTGGATGTGAGCGATGAAGACTGGCACTCCATGGTTACCGAACAGCAGTTAGCCAAACCGGAAAAAGTCTGCGAACCGGTAGGTTGTCGATTATGTCGTGAGACAGGCTTTTTAGGTCGACAGGGGATTTATGAAATGATGCCATTTTCTAGTGAGCTGGCAGAACTGGTGAATGACAATGCCTCCCTGGAAAAATTAAAACAGCAGGCATTAGCAGAAGGGATGAATACGCTGTTAATGGCGGGGGCCCAAAAGGTAGCGGAAGGTATAACGACGATAGGTGAAGTGATACGCGTTGCTGGCCTGGCTCGCTCCTAACGGGCTTTATTTTACCTTTTTCAGCACCCATTCCTGCATCAAAAACAGTTATGTACCCGTGTACACGCCTTTGGTTTTCCTTGATCTGGGCACTGAAAAAGGCAAACTAAAGCCCGTTAGATGCAACTATTTTTACCTTTTTCAGCACCCATTCCTACGTCAAAAACAGTTATGTACCCGTGTACATGCCTTTGTTTTTCCTTGATCTGAGCACTGAAAAAGGTAAACTAAAGCCCGTTAGATGCAACTATTTTTACCTTTTTCAGCACCCATTCCTGCGTCAAAAACAGTTATGTACCCGTGTACACGCCTTTGTTTTTCCTTGATCTGGGCACTGAAAAAGGCAAACTAAAGCCCGTTAGATGCAACTGTTTTTACCTATTTTAGCACCCATTCCTGCGTCAAAAACAGTTATGTACCCGTGTACACGCCTTTGTTTATATTGATCTGAGAATTGATTATATTTATAGATGATGTTTTTAGTTACGATGTGTTGGTTCTATGAGATAGATAGGAATTATCGCGCAGTGTTTCTCTTGAAAAAGTTCACTTCTGGCAGTTATTTGTGAGATGAAGGTTCTATAGTAAGCGGTTTTAACCGCAATGGTTTTGGCCTGCTTATTGTAACTGACTGAAAACATTCACAATTTATTTAATTAAAATTAGCAAGAAGAAAAATGTTGCTTATTAATGATTACATGTGTAATACTTAAGATACATAAGATTACAAATGTAATCAATTAGGAGTGATTTCTATGAAAATCAGCGATTCTGAAAAAAAAGTAATGGATGTGCTCTGGCAATCGCCCTCAATAACCGCAAAAGCAATCATCAGGCAACTGGATCCTAATCTGGGATGGCAGGATAGAACGGTTAAAACCCTGATAAACCGCTTACTGAAAAAGAATGCCATTGGTTTTAAAAAAAAGGGCAGAGAGTATCTTTATTTTTCCAAAATTGACAAAGAGGATTATATCAAAAGCGCCAGCGACAATTTTTTGCAACGTGTGTTTAATGGGAGCGTGAGTTCACTGGTTTCAACTTTTGCAAAAAAAGAAAAATTATCCAAAGCAGATATAGAAAGTTTAAAGACCTTAATAAAGGAAATAGAAAAAGATGGATAATTTGTTGGGATATTTTGCAAAGTTGATTGAACACCTCACTCTGTTAGATTTCTTGATGTCCAAAACACTTGGGATCAGTTTACTAATTGTAATAATGTTGGTGGTCAGGCCACTGCTGAGAAAATTTTTTAGTGCCCAAGTAAGTTATAGGCTGTGGTTAATTCTACCGCTATTTTTAATCTTGCCACTCAATACTCTAGATATATCGATACAATCAGGTATGTTTACTATTGTACCCAATATTCATTCAGTTTTAACCACGAGTGTACAACAATTACCTGTCAATAAATTATCTCTGGAACTGTTGATTTGTGCCATGTGGGTAGCTGGCGTTTTAATCCTGTTTTCAATTTATTTGCTGAATTATCGCAAGTTAAAACATTCATTAAGGCCGTATGACTATCAAATGCCAGGAAATATAGAGTGCCCGGGTATTAACATAGTAAATACAAAACTGATTGATGTTCCAGCAGTTTTTGGTTTATTTCAACCGATATTAATCTTACCAGAAAATTTTCATACTTTATCTGAAAATAATCAGAGTTTGATCTTACGCCATGAATGTTATCATTTGTCGCGTCATGATAATCAGCTTAATTTTTTCCGGGTCTTATTTAAAATTATATTCTGGTTTAACCCTCTGGTATATCTTGCGGATAAATTAATTGAAATGGATCAGGAAGTCTCCTGTGATTCTGGTTTAATAAAAAAATCAGATAGTAAATTTAAGAAAAAATATATTAATGCGCTAATGGAAACGGTAGAAGGACAGCAAACTAACTATTTATTGAGTCAATGGAATTATCAATCATTAATTAAAGTGAGGATTAAAATGATAAAACAGAATAATAAGCAAAAAATTCATGGCTGGATCGTAGCTTTCTTTGCCCTTAGTTCAATCTGGATAATTAATGGCGTGGTGGCAAAAGAAAAAGGTAATGAATTTATAAAAGAATTGATTCCCTATAATGTGATTCCAGCAAAATATCCTGAAAAAGCATTAAAAATGGGTGTTGGAGGATTTGTCAGGTTTAAAATGAACGTCAATGAGGATGGCAGTCCTTATGATATTAAAATAGTGGCTTCTGAACCGGTAGGCCTTTTTGATGAAGCATCTCTCGAAGCGGTAAAGAAATGGATTTTTAAACCTGAACTGAAAAATGGTAAACCGATTAAGCAGGTAGATGGTTACTATACGATGAAATTTGTAATTACCCATGAAATTTAGTGCTGGATGTGAAAACATGAAAAAATATACCTTTTAAAAGAAGCTCTAAATAGCTAAAGGGAGAAGAGATCTTGGCATTACGAGAAGCTCTATGGCTTTTGACAGCTTAGTCTCTTCTTCCCCCTTCAGCTTATCCCTTTTTTAATAAAAAAGGGATAACTCCCTTATATGACAAGGAATTTAGTGTCGAGTTTCGAGTGTCGAGTTACGAGAAAAAACAGTCTGTCATCCTGAACGTAGCGTAGCGTAGTTGAAGGATCTTGAGGCTCGGCATAAGATTCCTCGACTTCGCTCGGAATGACAAAGGTTTTAGTGTGAGAAAGAAAATCTTTATAGTGGATACCTTTTCCGAACTTTTATTTAGTTGAAGATGGAAAAAATAAATCGCATATAGAGGTTTTTCTTAAATCCAAAATCACAAAGAACATGTCATTGCAACAATTTGATGAATTGCTTCAGAAATATAGTGAATATGCAAACTACAAGAGTCTGGAAAATAAGATAAAATATAGCAGTATTTTTAATCAAGTCAGTCTTCCCGATACTGAGTTTATACTTAATAGACTGGAATGCGCTGAAATGACCTGTATTGCTTCCTTAGAGTATCATCATAGAAACGATATCATAGAAGCGGTTAAAAGATTACATGCGATGAAAGAGTTTGATAGTAAAGCTATGATTTCAATTGGATCAACAAAAGAAGATATTCAGGTTTACCATCGAGCAGGGCTAATTTTTACTGTGGGCGGTTTTAAAGCCGGGATTATTGCTGCAAATTAAAAAAAATATTGTAGTAGTTTTTTACCCTTGTTTTTATAAATAGAAGTAAGTTTTCTTTAGAACCCATAGCGGTTGAAATCGCTCCTACCTGGCGATTTATTTTATTTTAGCCTGATAGTTTAATTTAACAGGTTGTTGGTTATTGTTTGACCACATCATGCAGTAGAACTGGTCGGATTCTGGCGTAAATAGGCCCTGGGTGCTGAGGATGTTGTCTTGTTTTATTGGATAAAAGACAGTTTTATCCTTGTGAAAATGGATATTAAAATTAAGAGGTTTTTCTGCTGAGAATTGATAGCTAATTTGTATGGGCGGTTTGGCCGGGAAACAAACTTCTTTAATCTTACCTGCTGCTATCATAGCTTCCCCATTTGCCGGCAGAGTGTCAGAGTTTGCTATCACGACATCTGATATTAGTGAAATAGTTAAAGCTAACACTATTAAATGTAAATATTTTTTCATTTTCGTTTTCCTCAGATTATAGACTTTCTATTTCAGTCAATTGCTGTTGCAATTTTTCAAGAGCAATCTCGCTTTCTTTTAATTTCTGTTTTTCTTTTGCTACTACCGCTTCTGGTGCTCTTTTGGTGAAATTTTCGTTAGCCAGTTTTGCTTCTACTCTGGAAAAGTCCTGTTGAATTTTGCCGATTTCCTTGTTTAACCGGGCGATCTCTGCATCTTTGTCAATCAGATCGGCCATGGGGATCAGAATTTCCATGTTTCCTGCCAAACCGGTTGCAGACATGGGTGCTTTCTCATTTTCCTTTAATATATCCAGTGAAGAAAGTTTTGCCAGAGAAAATAGCAGATTTTTCATTTCATCCAGCTGCTTTAAATCTTCCTTTGAGGCATTTCTTAACAGCGCCTGAATCGGTTTTCCTGGTGGTATATTCATTTCACCTCGAATATTTCTGATGGCAACAATGATTTGTTTGATCCAGTTAATACTGTCACAGGCCTGACTATCATCATTACCTGAAACAGCAGGAATTTTTTGCAACATGATGCTGGCACCATTGTTTCCAATTAGTTTTTTGATACTCTGCCATATCTCTTCGGTAATAAATGGCATCATCGGATGTAATAATCTTAACAGTTTATCCAGTACCGTTAGCAGGGTATGACGAGTAGCTGTTTTTTCATTTTCAGATAGATCATCATCAAATAAAACAGGTTTGCTCAGTTCCAGATACCAGTCACAATATTGGTGCCAGGTAAATTCATAAAGTACCTGAGCGGCCAGATCAAAACGAAAGCTATCGATATGTTTCTGGTATTCAACAATGGTTTTATCCAGCTCACTGAGAATCCATCTGTCGGCTACATGCAAGGTTAATTTATCTGAGCCAGGCTCAAAACCGTTGTCATGATCTTCGGTATTCATTTTGACATAACGCGCAGCATTCCAGAGCTTATTGCAAAAATTGCGATAACCTTCCAGACGTTTGATATCAAATTGAATATCTCTACCCGTTGTGGCTAAAGACATAAAGGTGAAACGCAGTGCATCGGTTCCATGGGCATTGATGCCATCGGGAAAATGCTTACGTGTCTGCTTTTCAATTTTTTCAGCTAGCTTAGGTTGCATTAAGCCAGAAGCGCGTTGCTTCACCAGTGCTTCCAGCTCAATGCCATCGATGATATTTAATGGATCGAGTACATTGCCCTTGGATTTGGACATTTTTTGCCCTTCAGCATCTCGTATCAGACCATGTACATACACTTTTTTGAAAGGGACTTCGCCAGTGAATTTTAAGGTCATCATGATCATTCTGGCCACCCAGAAAAAGATGATGTCAAAACCGGTTACCAGCACACTGGTAGGGTGAAAGGTTCTTAATTCTTCAGTATCTTCAGGCCAGCCCAGAGTTGAAAAAGTCCACAGCGCAGAGCTAAACCAGGTATCAAGAACATCTTCATCCTGTTTCAGGTTGACGTTCTCAGCGATTCGGTATTTTTCTCTGACTTCAGATTCGGTACGCCCCACGTAAACTTCACCGGATTCATCATACCAGGCAGGGATTCTGTGACCCCACCAGAGTTGCCTTGAGATACACCAGTCCTGAATATCCCGCATCCAGGAAAAATAAGTGTTTTCCCATTGCCTGGGTACAAACTCAATGGAGCCATTTTCAACAGCTTCAATAGCCGGTTTTGCCAGAGATTCTATAGCGACATACCATTGATCGGTCAGGTACGGTTCCACCACTACCCCAGAACGATCGCCATAGGGAATGGTCAGTGCATGGTCATCAATTTTTTCCAGTAAGTCCAGATTTTCAAAAGCTTCAATAATTAATTTTCTGGCTGCAAACCGATCCTGGCCACTAAATTTTTCAGGAATAGTCGTTACAATACCAGCAATCACATTATCATCGTCATGGTAAACTTCGGCTTCAGCTAAAACGGCTGCATTATGATCAAAAATATTGATCAGTGGCAGGTGGTGACGTTTACCCAGCTCATAATCATTAAAATCATGGGCTGGTGTAATTTTTACACAACCTGTGCCAAATTCCATATCAACATAATCATCGGCTACGATCGGGATCTTACGATCCACAAGCGGCAACATCACCGATTGGCCGATGAGGTGAGTATAACGTTCATCATCTGGGTTCACAGCTACCGCTGAGTCACCCAGCATGGTTTCGGGTCTTGTGGTGGCGACTACCAGATAATCCTTACCATCGGTTGTTTTTGCGCCGTTAGCCAGAGGATACCTGAAGTGCCACAGGTGGCCTTTTTTATCTTTATTTTCAACTTCCAGATCAGAGATAGCGGTATGTAATTTTGGATCCCAGTTCACCAGACGTTTACCGCGATAAATCAATTTCTCTTCATACAAACGTACGAACACTTCTTTCACTGCTTCAGAAAGCCCTTCATCCATGGTGAATCGTTCTCTGGACCAGTCAACACTTGCGCCCATTCTGCGCAGCTGCTGGGTAATGTTGCCACCGGATTCTTCTTTCCATTGCCAGACTTTTTCCAGAAAACTCTCACGTCCCAGATCATGGCGGGTTTTGCCTTGCTGAGCAATAATGCGCTCCACTACCATTTGTGTTGCAATTCCGGCATGGTCAGAACCTACCTGCCACAAGGTATTATCCCCCTGCATGCGATGATAACGGATGAGGGTATCCATAATAGTGTCCTGAAAGGCATGCCCCATATGCAGGTTACCGGTTACATTCGGCGGTGGGATCATGATGCTATAGGCTGGGCCTTTTCCTGAAGGTTTAAAGTAACCGGATTCTTCCCAGATTTTATACCAGCGCTGTTCAATATTTTCAGGGTTATATGTTGTTGAGCTTGTCATTATTTTCAGTACTTCTTCTGGTTGCTAAATACTATTGATCAAATATTATTTGTCTGATGTAAGTTGTTAGTTTCAATTATACAGATTCTAGTCGTGAGAAGGATCTACTTCAGATTCAAATTTTATTTCATTATCCAGTGTTATCTGCGTAGCCGATAACCATTGTTTCCACTGAGCTATCTGTTCCGGGTCCTGTTTACAAAAACTGGCTTCCCAATTACTGGATAGTTGTGTTCTCATCCCGGCAAGTAATTTCTGGCTTAATGAAGAGACCGGTTCCGGCAGGGTTGAAGACCAGTGTTGTAAACTGGTATCTATTAATGCCCAGCTCTGAGCTGCGAGTTCATTCATTTGGGCATCGGGAATGAGTACTACTTCTGCCAACATTGGAATATCAGTATTTTCTATAGCGCTAGCATCTGCAGTGATGACTTCATCAAGTAGAGGAATTTCATCAGCATGTTCTGGAGCCGTCTTTTTATCCAGTGCTTCTCTGATGGCCTTGAGCTCATCAATAATTTTGTGGCCGGATTTGCTGAAGCTCGATTTCCGTTGATTTTTGTCGTCATGCATGAGCTACAACCTGTGAATCATTTGCTGGTTCTTGCGTTACAATTTTGTGGGTAATTATTTTGTGTGTAACTATTTTGTGGGTAACAAAAGCCGGTTTTATACCATTTTTACAATACATTTTATAGCGGTCACGGGCCTGTTGTTTTTGTATTTCATCATTTGAGACAATTTCAACGATTTCTCTGGTTACCGGTAAAGGAAGTAAAGCTGTTTCAGTCAGGTTAACCCAACAAAAGAAGCCGCCCACATTATCAGGAATATTGGTTCCAAGCACAATGGGTGCCTTAGACGCTGAAGTTTCTCCATCCAGGCTGTGAGCCAGAAAACTATGACTGTCCAGCGACCAGAGTTGTTCATCAATTTCCAACATTTGCTGTTGATCACGACAGCGCACAAAAACTCGTTGACTACAACGATAACGTAGTTTAAGCAAATCAACGAGCAAGGGCAAAGATAAAGAATTTACCTCGGCAATCTGCTTGCTTTCGGTTGTTTCAACTTTGCTATCGTCCTCGCTATAGAAAGTAATTGTGGGTAAAGTCATGCTCAGAACCTGAAAGTAAAGTGGAGCTAATACAGACCGCTAGTTTAACTTGCTTTGGCTACACGTTCTAACAGAAATTGTGTTAATAGAGCCACAGGTCTTCCGGTAGCGCCTTTAT
>DRNA01000101.1 GCA_011322365.1 Aeromonadales bacterium
CTAAATATTGATAAATCAACTACTTAAATACTATATTTAACTTGACATCTGCCCTGAGAGTGTACAAAATGTCTTACATAAATAAAATATTGTTGTATTCAAGCAACAGGCATCATTCTTACTCTACTCTACTCTACTTTACAGCAGAAGAAAGTAGAAAAGTAGAATTGATACAGAACAATAATATTTATAAGCAACATTTTTATAACGATTTCATGCAATTTTATGTTCATTTCGGTACTCACCATTTTTTTAATAATAAAAGGGTATCCGGACGGTAAATTGACTGACACAAAAAAATAGGTTTTGAAGGAGCTTAATGTAATGATTAAAAATCGTCTTCTCGCTGCATCGGTATTTGCAGCAATTATAGTCCCAACGTCTGCCATGGCAACTAATGGCATGTTTATGATGGGCAATGGCACAAAAGCCAATGGTCGTGCCGGGGTTGGTATTGCTATTGCCGATAGTGCAATTTCAGGTGCAGATAACCCTGCTGCTATGGTGAGAGTGGGTAATCGATTTGATATGGGTATTCAGATTTTTGATCCAGATCGAACTGGAGAAATTGTAGGGAATCCTGGTCCTGGAGTTGATTTTAAAGATACAGCTAATACTGATGGACCATTTTATATTCCTGAAATGGGTTTTAATTATATGTTAAGTGATGATATGTCAGTCGGCTTAACTGTAGTGGGTACCGGTGGTATGAACACCAATTATGATAGTATTCCATTCTTCAGTGGTGCAGCAGGGGGGACAACAGGTATTAACCTTGAGCAGGTTAGAATCCTGCCAACTTTATCCTATAAAATTAATGAACAGCATTCAGTTGGTGTGTCATTACAGGTTGCATATCAGCAGTTTAAAGCATGGGGATTAGATGGTTTTGATAATCCAGCCATGAGCTCTGCTCCTAATAGAGTAACAGGTAAAGGACGTGATGATTCATGGGGTTTTGGTCTTTCTGTCGGTTGGCAGGGTTCCTTTATGGATGACCGTTTAACTGTCGGTTTAGTGTATAATTCCAAGATTGATATGGATGAACTTGATGACTATAAAGGTCTGTTTGCTGAACAGGGTGATTTAGATATAGCGGAAAACTATGGTATTGGTATTGCCTTTAAAGCTACCGATCAGTTGTTAGTAAGTTTTGATGTTCAACAGATTAACTATAGCGATGTAGATTCTATTGGAAATCCAATACAATCTGGACCTAACAATACAGGTGGTAATCTATTTAGTCCAGGAACAAGGCTAGGAGACAATAATGGTTCTGGTTTTGGCTGGGATGATATGACTGTGTATAAGTTAGGTGCTGAATATCAATGGAATAAAGATTTAACTCTTCGTGCTGGCTACAGTTATGCGGATCAGCCTATTGATAAAGATCAGACAATGTTTAATCTTTTAGCACCTGCTGTTATTGAAGAACATGCGACTATAGGTATGACTTATACATTACCAAATGAGAGTGAAATCTCAATGTTCTATATGCATGCTTTTGAACAGGACGTTAAAGGGCGTAACTCAATACCTACTGGTTTTGGCGGCGGCGAAGCCAACCTCAAGATGAAGCAGGATGCCTGGGGTATTGCATACGGCTGGAATTTTTAATACTTCCTGAAGTATGACTATACAGGTCACAAAAAAGGGAGCGAAAGCTCCCTTTTTTGTGTAAAATCTGGAAATTTATGACTGAGTCTGTCAGAATAATTTTTCTTTATAGTTACCTTTATAGTTACATAGTTACTTATAAAACTTAATATAAAAAGA
>DRNA01000102.1 GCA_011322365.1 Aeromonadales bacterium
CTTGTTGATACAATATCTGAATAGTCATAACTTCCTCTCTTGAAATCATGGCACCTCGCAAAAGGTACCAGTGTGATACAACTGGATCAGATTTCAACTGGTGAGGTGGATCAGTTTTGCATTGTTGGTAACAATTGATATACCGGCTTATGTGGTGATGCATAATCATGTCCATATGGCCTGTGAGCTCTGTCCTGAGCAAATTGAAGTCTTATCGGATACTGAGGTGGTTTCCCGTTGGCGTAGTCTGTATCAAGGTCCTGTTATCATCCAGAAATGGGTTAAAGGCGAAAAATTACTGGATGCTGAACTCACCATGGTGGATGAGTGTATAGCCGAGTATCGCAGGCGTTTAGCCAGTATCAGCTGGTTTATGAAGTGTCTTAATGAACCCATTGCCAGACAGGCCAATAAAGAAGATAACTGTACCGGTCACTTTTATGATTGCCTTCCCTGGCAATCACCCTTCGGGCCGCCTCCGTACCTCCGGCGTTCAAATTTTGTTCCTGACAAATTTGTGGGAGGGCCGATTTACATCGCAACCCTTACCCACTGAAGAAGCTTTACTCACCTGTATGGCCTATATTGACTTAAACCCCATCAGAGCCAATATCGCCCAAACACCGGAAACCTCGGATTACACCAGTATCAAAGAGCGAATAAAGCCCTGTTTCCAGTTAGATAGCGCTGTAGAAGAACAAATCGAACTGGGGGCTTTACGCTATTTCAACGTCCCATTAAAACCCTTGAGTCAGTTTGAGGGTGCAGTAAAGAATGAACATCAAAAAGGTATTTTGTTTTCGCTATCCGATTACCTGCAATTAGTGGATTATACCGGTTTTTGCTCCTGCAAAACCGGCATACATTACATCCCTGTAAATAACCGGTAGAGCCATCGTTCCCAATAAACACGGTGCCATTCCAATGAATACCCCACCCATCCTGCAACGACTCTGTTTAGACCGTAAAACCTGGCTAGAGGGTGCCATTAACTTTGAAAAGCACTATCGTTCACGGTTTTTATATCAAAGTTCCGGTTTTCAAGATACCGGTTAAGTCTAAGACCAGTCCCTATTCTATCAATTTCCCAGCCTTTTATTGAACACAACACCCGTTCAAGGCTTCGTTTACACTGGATTTTTGTTTACATGAAACACAATAATTACAATGTAAAGTTTTGTCACAAATCGTTAATGCCTGAATAAATTATCACGATGATATCTATGAAAAACACCTATCATTCCGTTAAACAATTAAATATAACCATTTTGAAGGCATCTAAAATAATTTCTTCAAGCAATGGTTAGATTACATTATTTAACTGTTTCCACTTGATAAAACTTAATTAAACCTCATATTCAAGGTAATCTAACAATTGAGAGGAATTAGTCATGGATAAATTACTAAAGAAAGAAGATTTTAAACATTATCTGGATAATTTTAATAAAATTCTACCCGCTGAGGAAGTCGAACTTGAGGTGCGAATTGACTCAAATTAAATGTAACCCTGGCTTGAAATAAAAACAATCGTTGACTCATATTAAATGTAACCGAAATTTCGGAGCATTAATATGGGTAAAACAGAACGTCAAGCGTACCTTGAAGCCATCAAAA
>DRNA01000103.1 GCA_011322365.1 Aeromonadales bacterium
CTGGTGGAAGATTCTTTTTCTTTAGGCATAGATTCAGAAGCAGGTATGGTCATGTTTTCATGAGTTTGTGAACGGTCGGTCTGTTTACAGGATACCATTGATAGTGATATCAGGCTAAAGGTTAAAAAACACAGTAAAATAGTGGGAAATCGCATGGTTTGTCCTTAAAAAAGTTATGATTGTGACTGATTTCACAATCATATGATAGTTTAGCCTTAAAAAACACAGTTTTTGTGAACTCTATCCTTGAATAATGGTCTATGTAACTGTATGGTTGATACTCTCGTAGAAGTGTGATTAGAATAAAAATAGATACTTTTCTACTGGAAGTAGTCAATTTTTCAGAGTGATTCCTAAAACTTGACTATAATAACAATAATAAATGAGTAAAATCGGCATCTGTAAAGTTAGTTGCCAGGGGTTTTCCTGTAATTACCATATCGATTTGGTTGCTTTTTTATCTGGAGAAAATGAAAACATGCATGCACATATTAAGCTATATATTTTAGCGGTTTTAGCTTTAGGCAGTAGTGTTGTTATGGCTAAGGATATGGCGGGAGTAGAAATCAAGGACGTTATCCGACTTTCACCTGAAACCAATCCTATCCAGTTAAATGGCGCCTCCACTAAACGTAAAGCTGCCCACACTATCTATATCGGTGGACTTTATTTACAAAATGAAAAACATTCGTTATCGGATATTCTTGCAGATAATGGACCTAAGCGATTTTTATTTTATTGTAAGACCAACAAAATTTCACCTGAAACCATGATCCAGAGTTTTGATCAGGGTATGACTATAAACAATTCACCGGATACTCTAAAACGTATCCAGGCGAAGATTAATAAGTTCCATAATGTCTGGGATGGTTTAACCATATCTCAGGGCGATGAAATCTGGATTGACTATTTGCCTGAAGAAGGTACCCGCATCTCAATCAACGGCAAGGTTAAAGCTAAAATTTCCGGAAAGGACTTTTATGATGCTTTCCTGAGAGCCTGGCTAGGCAAATACCCGGTGAATGCTAAAATAAAACATGCCATGCTGGGTCATAAAGGATAATTGCTAAAAAAATATTACCCTGACAAAGAATTTAAAAAAGCGGCTTTTGCCGCTTTTTTTTGTCTGATGCTCGTGTTAACTTCCATCTCCAGCCTGTGAATAAAAAGTCCGCTGATTTCAAGAGAGAATAATTATGTATGGCCCATTGATGATTGATATTGCTTCACACCAGCTCACTGCTGAAGATCGTGCATTAATTGCACGGGATGAGATAGGTGGCATCATTTTTTTTACACGTAACTTTGCCAGTATTGAGCAGATCAGCCAGTTATGTGCCGAGATACGTGAGGTTAAAAATGATGTGTTAATCGCTGTTGATCATGAAGGGGGTAGAGTACAGCGATTCAAGGCGGAACTTACTGATATCCCAGCTATGGGGACAATTGCCGAGTTGGCAATACAAAAACAGTTATCGGCAGAAGCACTGTTCCAGGATGTAGGTTGGATGATTGCCGCGGAAACAGGTGCCTTAGGTATCGATATCAGTTTTACTCCAGTTCTCGATATTAACCGGGGAGATTCGAAGATTATTGGCGATCGGGGATTTGCGCATAATGCAAAAGATGTGATCAAATATGCCTCCAGTTTCATACAGGGGTTACACCATGGCGGCATGAAAAGTAGCGGTAAGCATTTTCCGGGTCATGGAGGAGTGGTTGCTGATAGTCACCTTGAACTTCCCGTCGATGATAGAAAGGCGGCTTTGCTCGATGAGGACCTGATGGTTTTTGAAAAGCTTATCAAACAACTGGATGGTATTATGCCGGCACATGTGCTTTATACAGAATTTGATGCTAATAATCCCGCTGGCTTTTCAAAATACTGGTTACAACAGAAATTAAGATCCGAGTTGGGATTCCAGGGAACAATTTTCAGTGATGATCTGTCAATGAAAGGTGCAGCCGCCTATGGATCATTCAGTCAGCGCACTGAAAAAGCGATACAGGCCGGTTGTGATATGATTTTAATCTGTAATGACCGCGAGGCTGTACATGAGGTTCTACATAGTAGCGTGTTGCAGGAAAATGCCATTTCGGCGTTATCCCAGCAGCGTATAGCTTCGATGAGATTCAGCGGTAAAATTCAGGGATATGAGCAGTTAAAATCTTCGTCCAAATGGCAGAATGTTAAACAGAGACTGGCTTGATGTAAACTTCCATTGCCCTTACCATTTTTTCTTTTTGTTAAAAATGTCGTCCGAATGGTCTAACTGAACAGCGGACTCCTGCTCCAGTTTGTGTGTTTGTTGTTCTTTGTCTGTCTGAATTTGTTGTTCAAGATTGAGTAGCAGCTGTAATTGTTCATTCTTATAGGCAGGATCAATGCTGTAAAAATCTATTTTGGATTTTGCCAGTGCCAGAAAGC
>DRNA01000104.1 GCA_011322365.1 Aeromonadales bacterium
CCATCCCATTTGATACTATCCACATAGGGATTTTCTGGCTGAGCTGTTAAGGCCTGTTCCATATTGGGAAATTTATCTTCCAGTTTGGCTCGAATACTGAACATGCCATAAAGTGGACTGTCGGTTTTTCCGGCACCATCAGAGGTAACGTAAACCACCGGCAATAAATCTTTATGGTAAATACTGTGTTCATGTGCACTTACTTTTATGCTCACCAGATCTTTCATTGCAATCAGTTCACCACTTAATGAGCGAACTTTTAACAATAATAATTGCTCAATACGTGCTTTATCCGCCGATGCAGCCTCTAATCTTATGGGGATAGGATATTTGCTATAGGCACTATGGAGATAACTGGCATCTTCACCTTTGACAGCTGCATTAATGGCACCTGAAATAGCCACCTGGCTGACTCCCAGCTTTGCGGCTTTTTGTCGATCCACTTTAATAATGAGGCGCTCGGCTGGAAACTCGGTGGAATCATCAATATCCACGATACCATCGGTATTTTCAAATACAGCCCTGATTTTTTTCGCCAAAATTCTCTGTCTGGCATAATCCTGCCCATAAACTTCAGCCACAACGGGTGCTAACACCGGTGGGCCAGGCGGTACTTCTACTACCTTGATGGCAGCATTGAATTTTCTGGCTATTTTTGTCAGAGGTTCCCTCACCGATAACGCAATCTCGTGACTTTTTCTATCCCGTTCATGCTTGCCCACCAGATTCACCTGTAAATCACCGACATTGGCTCCTGATCTCAGATAATACTGGCGCACCAGCCCATTAAAATTTATGGGTGCAGCCGTACCGGCATAAGCTTCTATATCGGTTACTTCAGGTACTTTAGTCAAATAATCAGAAAGTTCGTGTAACACTTCTGCTGTTGTTTCCAGTGTGGTACCTTCCGGCATATCCACAACGATCTGGAACTCGGATTTATTATCAAATGGCAACATCTTTAATACTACAGATTTGCTCACCACCAGTAAAATAGCAGCCGTTATCAAAACAAGAATAGTCGTTAACAAAAGCCAGCGATTTCTGCGACCTCTGGTTTTATCTAAAAAAGGCGATAGAAGCAACGTGAACAACTTTTGTAGTTTACTGTCTTCAATGGCGGTTTCATTTATTTGCTTTTCTTTTGGCTGTACTTTAGCGGATGTGGATTTTAAAACCATATACATCATCCAGGGTGTAAGCGCAAAGGCAACAATTAATGAGATAAACATTCCTGCACTGGCATTGATTGGAATGGGACTCATATAAGGCCCCATCAGACCGGTAACAAAAGCCATGGGTAATAATGCCGCCATCACTGTAAAGGTGGCCAGAATGGTTGGCCCTCCGACTTCATCAACTGCTACTGGAATACATTCGATCAAACTACGCTTTCCTTCATGCATATGACGATGAATATTTTCCACAACGACGATGGCATCATCCACCAGTATACCGATAGAAAAAATCAGAGCGAACAATGAGACCCGATTTAAAGTAAATCCAAATGCCCAGGAGGCAAATAAGGTAATGGCCAGGGTGACAATGACGGCAATCCCAACGACAAATGCCTCCTTTTTTCCCAGTGCAAAAAATACCAAAGCGACCACAACAAGAGTCACCAGGATCAATTTTTCAATAAGTTTGGTAGCCTTCTCATCTGCTGTCTTCCCATAATCCCGGGTAACTGTGATCTGAATATCATCCGGGATATAGGTACCTCTGAGCTGTTGAATTCTATCCCGTACCGCATTAGCAATAGTTTCGGCATTTATCCCGGCCTGTTTTGCGATGGCTATGGTTACCGCCGCACGTTCCATGTTATTGGGTAATTGTTTTTTCTCAGCCTGGCTACCGGTATCCATCCAGACATAACTTTTAGCTTCATCTGAAAGTAAATTAACCTCTGCAACGTCCCTTAAAAAAACAGGGGCTCCATTGGAAATGCCAACTACCAGAGAAGAGACTTCTTGCGGTTTGGTTAAAAAAGTACCTGCCTGGATCTGGATTTCACGATTATTTTTTACAAATTCACCGGAATTGGTAGAAAAATTTGCCGCCTGTAAGGCCATTCGTAAATCACTCAGGGCAATATTATTCGCCGCCAGTTTCTGTAAATCGAGTACTACGTGCACGACCCTGTCCGGAGCTCCAATGGTATAAATTTCATTGGTGCCATGAATACGCTTCAATTCAACCTCAATAGCATGAGCCACTTTAGATATCTCGTAGGCACTTTTATTCGGATCTTTACTGGTTAGTGTTAGTGACACTATCGGTACTTCATCAATACCTTTGGGTTTGATAATGGGTTGTCCTACACCCACATTCGGTGCCATAAAATCCAGATGAGAATACAGTTTGTTATATAATCTAAGCAGGGCTTCGGTTCTGGGCTCGCCCACCAGAAATTGTACTGAAAATACTGCTATGCCCGGTTTCGAAACCGAGTAGACATGATCCACTCCTTTAATTTCAGAGAGCAGTTGTTCAGTCGGCGCAGCCACCAATGATTCAACTTCTCTTACCGAGGCCCCCGGAAAGGGAATAAACACATTGGCAAAAGTAACGTCAATTTGAGGATCTTCTTCCTTGGGCGTCATGATTGCAGCAAATATGCCCATCAATAACCCGACCAGTGCCAGTAAAGGGGTTATTTGTGATCGAAAAAAATGCCTGGCAATTTTTCCTGACAGCCCCAACCCCTGTTTACTCATGGCTTTCACCTGCAATTCTAGTCTCCTGAGATTGCATTAATTCAATGGCAATTGAGGGTTCTGTAACCACAGACTCCCCCACTTTCAGACCTGATAAAACTTCTATAAGTGAATCATCAACCTCACTTCCTATAACAATTTGCCTGAAGGAGAGTTTATCGGCTGTTTGTACATAGACTGCGGTGACATCGCCACGGTGAATAATGCTTGAAGTGGGAATAACTAAAGTGCTTCTTTCCCCGATTTTAAAACTGGTTTTTAAATACATACCCGGATAGAGCCCTTTAATCCCGGCGGGCAGATTAACCCGCACTTTAAATGTAGCGTTAACCGGATCGGCATAGCCAAAGAAAGTCAGTTTATCCCCCTCAATGGAGAGCTGTTTTGCGGACGGTAACTCAACAATTGCCTGCTTAAACTGGCGAATTGCGTCAATATCCTTTTGAGGTACGTCAGCTATAATACGCATATATTCCAGTGACATACCGGTATATAATGGCATTCCAGGGTGGACTGTCTCACCAACTTCAATATGACGTTTTAAAACAATACCTGAGTAAGGTGCTCTTACTTTAGTGTAATCAAGCTGTACTTTCGCTGCTTTTAATTTAGCTTTTGCCGCTTCAAAGCTCGCTTTCGCAGCATCCCGTTGTGCCAGGGTATTATCCAGAACCGATTTAGAAACCAGACGTTTCTTATAAATATCACTGATACGGATATATTCTTTTTCAGCGGAATGATATTTGGCTGCAAGCGCTTCTACATTAGCCTGAGCCGCTTCATAGTTAGCCTTTTGCTGGGTGTCTCGAAGCTGAACCATTACTGCATCCTTCTGCACCAGATCACCAACATCAAAGTAGGTCTTTATAACCCGGCCATTGGTTTGGGCCGATGCAGTACCTGAATTTACTGCTTCAACAGTGCCCGTAAATATCAATGTATCTGGAATAGTAATTTGCTCTGCGGTCTTAACCGGTAAAGTTGCTGCAAACGCGCCACCGAAAGCACCAATATGGGAACTGGCCAGGAACAGAAATATCAGCCCTTTGATTGAAAATCGATAGATTTTATTCATCATATTCCTCGTTTTATATCCAGTTTATAGCAAAATGTAATATGTGTTTTATTCTGTAAACAGGTTGTCAAATTTCAGATTTTCGTTATATTAGCATTATTTAATATAAATGCAAGCCAACAAAATAAGTACCTGGAGAGGTTTTGCTGAAATTATTCAAATCTTTCTTTCAGCCAGTCTTTCCATTCAAACCACCAGTATTGACTCTGTGCCGCCATTGGCCCAAAGATGCCACCGTTCCAGGGTAACCCCCATCGCTTAAACATTTTATAGCTGGAATCATTTTCAGCTATAGCAGAAGCAATCATTTCTCCCCCCATGGTGGTGGGGCCAACGCCATGTCCACCATAGGCTATGTTATACCAGATATTCTCTGATAATTGTCCAATTTCTGGCATCTGGTGACGACAGTAGCCCATCCATCCGTCCCATACATAATCAACCTTAACCTTTGCCAGCTGGGGGAAAACCCTGGCTAAATCTTTTCTCAATAAATTTTCCAGATCAGCCGGAGTTCTGGTATTGGCGGAAATTCTTCCCCCCCAAAGCAACCTATGGTCCTTCAAACGCCGATAATAATCAAAAGCAAAGCGGGTATCATAAACTGCAGCCTGAGAAGGTAACAATTCATCAAGTTGCTCTGCCAAAGGCTCTGTAGTCATTACATAAGTTGCCACAGGTAAAATAGTTCGACATAATCTGGGATAGAATTTCCCCATATAACCACCACCGCAAAAAACAATATTTTTGCAAAGAACGCGTCCATTTGCAGTTTTCACTATTTTAATGCTGTTGCTATCATCCACATGAAGGACTTCAGAATCCTGGAAAACCAGTCCCCCTTTTGAGGCAATGGTCTGAGTAACGCCCAGGGCAAAATTCAGGGGATGAAAATGCATGGCATCAGGTTCAAATAATGCACCATGATAACGCTCTGAGACAATCTGTGCCGATAACTCCTCTGGTGAGAGGTACTGCCAGTGAATATCCAGTTTATCTCGCATAAACTGTTGCTCATCAAACAAAAGTTTTTGATCCTTAAACCAGTTTGCCCAGATCACGCCCTTGTCCACAACATCACAATCAATCTGATATTGTTTGATTCTTTTGCGAATAAGCTCAACCGCTGATGAAGTTAGTGCATAAATTTCTTTAGCCTTTGCGGCTCCGAGCTGTTTTACCAAAGCGTGAGGACTCAGAGAATAGCCGCCAAAAACAAAGCCGCCATTACGCCCCGAACAACCCCAGCCAATTTTATTTTTATCCAGTAAGGCAATACTCGTATGTCCGCGTTCTATCAAACCCAAAGCGGTCATAATACCGGCATATCCGGCGCCAATGATGGCGGTTTCAACTTCTATATCACCTTCAACGGCTGGATAGTCATTAATATATTTTCGAGTGTCAGCATAATAACTGGGAGGGTAGTCAACATTAACAGCACGATTAAAGTCCATGTCAGATCTCAGTTCAAAAGAAATATAGATACTTTAACAAAATATACCTCACAAAACCTGATATCACTACAAAAATGCTTGAAGTCAGTGCGTAATCCATTACTATTTAATCATCCATTGGTTCATCAGAATCGAAAAATGCCTTTTGCTTTTAAATCACAGGCTTTATCATCATTACCAGCCTCTTATATTACTGCTGATAAACTCAGAAAAAGTGACCGTATCCTCTGTTTAAATGAATATAGCAATGAGGAACAGCGGGGAAAACATAAATTTCTCACTCACGACAAAAATATCCTGCTAACAGAAAACCAGCTTGGAGAATTAATAACCCCAACAGATAAACTGTTAGTCCTGGGGCAGTACCGAGATTCTCGTATACTACTTTTATCTAAAAACACCCTTATTGAAAATCAAAATACTGCAATACAACCCGACAACTGGCTCGATATACGCTCCATCGCAGCCTGCCTGGATGCCGAACAATCCACTATCGCCGCTACGGCAATCTCTTTGAACCATTGGCATGCCCACCATCAATTTTGCGGTCTTTGCGGTCATAGCACAGACATAGGTACTGAACATTCCCGCAGTTGCCAGAATGACGCCTGCAAACAGACCCGATTCCCGCGAGTCGATCCCGCTGTGATTATGTCCGTTATCAATGATAAAGATGAAATTTTATTAGGCCGACAGGCCAGTTGGGATGAAAACCGCTATTCGGTTATTGCCGGATTTTTATCTTATGGTGAAACACTGGAAGATTGTGTTGCCAGGGAAGTAAAAGAAGAAACTGGTGTAATTATTGAGAGTTGCCAGTATCTTGCATCTCAGCCCTGGCCCTTCCCGGGCTCTATCATGCTGGGATTTACCGTCAAAGCAAAAAAACAGGCTATCAACACCACTGATGATGAACTGGAAAAAGCCTTCTGGATATCGAAAGATGAACTGTTAAAACAAAAAATGAACAAACAACTGCTGTTGCCACCCAGTTTATCGATCAGTCGTTATCTGATTGATTTATGGTTAGAGCACTAGACATTCAGGATAAGACCTGCAAATAAAACCTGAACCCTACTGCGTAATTCAATCTTATCGCGGCTGAAGCCACTCCTACCATATCAGCAAACATAAAAAAGGGTAGAATCTTTCGATTCTACCCTTTTTAAAACTATCACCACCTTAAGGTGGTTAATGGATCTAAAGTTTAAACTTCAGTTCCTGATGCCTTTTAATACTTAAAGGACAACGATATTTTCAGCTTGAGGACCTTTCTGTCCCTGAGTTACGGTGAACTCAACTTTCTGACCTTCAACAAGTGTTTTGAAGCCAGAACCGCTGATTGCACTGAAGTGTGCGAAAACGTCTGGGCCAGATTCCTGCTCGATAAAGCCAAAACCTTTAGATTCGTTGAACCATTTAACGGTACCAGTTGTAGTAGACATATTTTCTATTCCTATAAAATCAAGAGTAACTAAAGCCTTAAAATAAGGCGGGTAGTGCTGGAAGTGTTGCTATTACTTATGAAAAAACAGGACGAGGTACTACTGTGGAACTTCGAAATATTGAGCATAAATATAAAACGTACTTTCTAGCGAGACGCATTATATACAAAAACAAAGATATATCAAAGCTAATTTTACTATAAATCAGTTAATTTCCAATGATTTATACCTGAATCCGTAACTTCAGAGCGTAAAAAGGCCATTTACTGCAGTAAATGGCCTTTTAAAGAATAAACAGCTAGTTTTCGGGAATGAGCGGGAACAAGCTGTAACTTCTTCTGCTGTTAATTTTTCAGTTTGGTTATGCCTAATGCCTTTAACACATACTTCTCATATACCGGTTCCGACTGCCCTTTTCGAATTTTTCGCATAAAATATTTCTCAAATATTATCTTGGCATAATGTACCCAACGGCCATGTTTAACCCAATTGACATTACGAGGAGGGATCTGCGGCATTGCCACCATGGCTATTCCTTTATCTCCCATATCCGCAAGGCAAATGGCATTCCAGGTAGCTTCTTCAACGGCTTCATCGCCGTCCATCAAACTTTTTATATTATGAGCCGTTGCTGTGACCATTGATTCAATCATGTAACCTGTTTTAGGTACACCTGTGGGTACAGGAGTTGGTTTGTCGGGAGCGATAGCAATACAGACACCGATTCCAAACACATTTTGATATTTCGGGTTACGCTGGTGCTTATCCACAATGACAAATCCTCTTGGATTCACCAGACCGTCCAGTCCCATAACGGCTTCAACACCTTTAAATGGTGGTAGGAACATGGCATGCTTAAAAGGTAATTCATGACGTTTCTTTTCATTACCCTCATCATCACACTCTATAACATGGGCAACCCCCTCTTCTACTTTGTCAATTTTAGCATTGGTTATCCAGTTGATAGATTTATCTCTGAGAGCAGATTCCATAAGACCTTTAGAATCACCCACACCATCCAATCCCATATGACCAATATAAGGTTCTGAAGTCACATAAGTCATTGGAACCTGGTCTCGAATTTTTCGTTTTCTTAAATCTGAATCAAAAATAAAGGCCGTTTCATAGGCGGGACCAAAACAGGAAGCACCCTGCACCGCTCCAACCAGAACCGGGCCGGGATCGTCACAGAATTTTTCCCATTGCTCCGCCGAGGTAGCCGCATGATCCACATGACAGACGGATGAGGTATAAGCTTCAGGACCCAAACCTTCAATTTCATCAAAAGCCAGTTGAGGACCAGTGGCGATCACCAGATAATCGTAATCAATCGTTGAACCATCATTCAATTCTACCTGATTCTTCTCAGGGTGCACCTTCTTAGCGCCCACATCGGTAAATTCGATACCCTGCTTTTTCATAATAGGTGCTAACTCTATTTTAACCTCTTCAGGTTTGCGCCACTTAACCGCAACCCAGGGGTTACTGGGAACAAATTGAAAATAAGAACAATTTGAAATAAGCGTGACAGTATCTTCATTACCGGCCATCGCTTTCATTTCATAGGCCATTGGTATACCACCAACACCGGCCCCAAGAACGGCAATATGTGCCATAACATTTTCCTCCATTAAGTATCAGGTACGAAATATGGTTATTATTTGTAACTACTCAGCTAATCCCTGAAATGCACCAACTCTTCGTTTAAAAATGGTCATTTACACCTGTAAAATCACATTTTTTGCCTTAATTTGGCACATTTCAGGGACAATCTGAACAGTTACGGGTTAAATTAACTATTCACTGAATAGTTACTATTATTTAATTACTTGCAGAAGTAACCAATAACTTAAAAAATGCTTTATTAGTCACTGCTAATGCAGATAACATTATTACCTTTAGCCTGCATTTGCAAGGGATTTTATTTTCTGTTGTAGTTTTTTAATTTTAGGACTACTTTTTCTGCTTAAAAATTCGGTTTAAGACCGCAGCCAATCGTAAACCCGCCTTAAGCATTTGTTGCTGCATAATAGGGTAATTTTTATAGTAATAATGATAACGAAAATGCTTATTACCCACTTTATAGGCATTTTTCCGTAATAACAACGACTCGTTTATCCAGTCTGAAACCGTCGAATTTTGAATTTTTTTAATCAACTCGTTGTTGTCTGTTTCTATAAAATTAACCAGTTCTGTATAACTTAACTGGCTGGAATCAATGAGTCCAGAATCCCAGACAGCATGAAGATTGCTCGGCTGGCCGAAATATTCAACCTTTATTTTGTTGCCTCCCTGATCAGCCTTATGCCCGGTATGTAATGGCTGGTGAAGATCGCCAATGAGATGATCCAGAAATTTTAAAGCAAACCGTTTGAGCCTGATTTTATTTTCTCGGGTATTTAAATCACCGTAATAAAATGTAAGACCTTTCTTTATCGGCCCGTCTTTTAATGGCTTATCTGATAAAATATCCACAAAAGCATTGATAGCCACATAGATATCCCCTTTGGGGTTTTTCTTACTGGTTGCATAGGTTTGACCATCTTCAATACTGACATAATGCCAGGACGTAGAATATTTATTCCAGAAGGGATGCTCGTTGGATCGCATAAAGTCTGGCCAGTTTCCCACTTCAGCGAGCCCATCATTCCCAAGAATTTCGCTTACGGCTTTTTTTGCCGCCGCAGTTAAATGATTAGAGGCTATTTGCCCTACAACCCTATGCCCAGTTTTTCCCAGGGCCCAGACTGTATTCATTAAACTGGAAGTTAAAATAATCGTAAAAAATAGGGCTACTTTTTTCATGAAGAGTTCCTTGAATTCATTCTATCAGTAATTTTTATCAACAAGATGGCTATTGTATGATATTTTGCAGCATAATTATGCAATTAATCTTTTTTTGGAGAAAACAGTGACCACCTTCGTTAAAAATCATACCGCAATATATCGATGTCTTATTCCCTTTATAATTAGCCTGTTTTTAATCTCTTCCTGTGTGACAACCACCTCAAAATCCAGTAAAGAAGGTGATTTCGCTTCCATGAGAAAACCTCAGATTTCGAAAACCATGCAAACGATTGCATTTGGTTCCTGTGCCGATGCTTACAAACCACAACCGTTGTGGGCTGAAATACAGTCGAGTAAACCTGACGTTTTCCTACTTTTAGGCGATAATGTCTATGCAGATAAGCTCAATGGTAAAAATATTCCCATTGCAACGGAGGAATCTTTTAAGGCGGCCTATTCAGCATTAGATCAGCAAAAGGAATTTTCTCGCTTTCGAAGACATATCCCCATTTTGGCCACCTGGGATGATCATGATTATGGATTCAATGATGGTGGTATTGATAATCCGGTTATCCCTCTGGCAAAAAAATTCTTCCTGAATTTTTTCAATATCCCCTTAAATTCACCTGTCAGACAACATGAAGGTGTTTACAGTGCAAATATCTATGGGGAAGCTGGAAAGCGTGTACAGATTATTTTATTGGATACACGCTCATTCCGTTCTGCATTAACTAAAGCCAAAGCCGGTAATGCTGAAGGCTATCAACGTTACCGCCCTTCCACTGCCGATAATCAGCAGATGCTGGGTGAGCAACAATGGGCCTGGTTAGCTGAACAATTATCTAAACCAGCAGAAATCCGAATAATTGCATCATCCATTCAGATCCTGGCAGAAAATCATGGGTATGAACGCTGGGGCAATCTTCCCAAAGAACGACAGCGACTTTATGACCTGTTGACCCGAACCCGGGCCAATGGCGTGGTGCTTTTTTCAGGGGACAGGCACCAGGGTGGACTCTATCGAAAAACCAATATCACCCCCTACCCGTTGATCGAAGTAACTGCAAGTTCTATTAATGTACCCATTGCCCATCCTTCTCTGGAGATGGATGAAACCCAGGTAGGCCATCTGGTACAAAAACCCAACTTCGGTTTACTACATATTAACTGGGATAAGAAACTGATTTCATTTGGCGTCAATATCGCAGCAAAAACACAGCTTCATGGTCTGGAATTTCCGTTTGAGGATATCCAGA
>DRNA01000105.1 GCA_011322365.1 Aeromonadales bacterium
ATATAAAAAATCAAGCACTTATGATATAATCAGCAAGCCCTAAGTATTTTTCTTTTGGGTTCTATCCACGCCATCAGCAGATTATCCGTTTTTTTATTTATTTCATGGGAGAGCTGAAGAAACAGCTCTTCAGCCTGTGCCTGGGTCAGGCGGCATTCATACACAGATTTCTGGTTGCCCAGGTTCCATTCCTTTAAAATTCTTCTGACCTTTGCCCTGGTGTCATGGCCGTTTTGAAAATGCATCTATATTCCCGGTTTAAAAATGTATTTTCTTCATTTCTTTTTCTTCCCTGAAAATTAAAAATTTAATCTATTTTTCTTCAATTTTCTTCATTCTTCTTCCTTTAAAAAATTCTTTATCTCTCGTAAAAATTGTTTTCATAAAACACTTGATCTCATGGGAGGCAATTGTTGAATGAAACGAATTAAAAGAAAAAGATGTCGTAATTGCTGTGAGTTATTTACACCTGACTACCGTAATATAAATCGACAACATTATTGTAGAAAGGTTGCGTGCCGTAAGGCAAGTAAGAAGGCCAGTCAAAAAAAATGGCTTTCCAAACCGGAAAATGAGGACTATTTCAGGAGTACTGAAAACGTAAAGCGGGTTCAGGAATGGAGAAGAGGAAACCCAGGCTATTGGAAACGGGCCAAAAAGGGTAATGCGTTACAAGATCCCTTAAATCTACAAGATACTGAAAATACAGAAGATAATGATGATTTTACAAAAGATGCGTTACAAGATTTCTTGCGAACACAACCGCCTGTTATAATTGGATTAATTGCCAATTTTACCGGTAATACGTTACAAGATGACATCGCATCGACCCTCCTTTATATGCAAAGATACGGACAGGATATTTTATATCCACAACATCAAAGCAAAGGAGGTAAACATGATTGTAAAATCACCGGTTTTCAAGAATCGGGTACGCAAGGTACCCAAAAGTTTCAGCTGGATAGATCATCGTCTGGTACGAGATCATTATATTGAGCGATGTACCGAGACGCAGCTTGCCCTGTATTTGTTTCTGGTCTGTGTTTCTGACAGCAAGGGTCTCAGCTTCTATGGTGACAAGTCCATTATGAGCCTCTTGCACATGGACAGCCAGAGTTTAAATCAGGCAAGATCGGGGTTAATCAGACACAATCTGATCGCCTGGCAGAAACCTGTTTACCAGGTATTGAGCCTGGAGCCAGTTCAGCATACCAGGCGTAGCGGAACAATGGTGAGCCTTGCAAATATTCTCAAATCAGCAGCGGAGGCCCGAAATGATTGATTACGAGACCTATGTCCGGATCAGAAATTTTTTTATCAGAGATGGCCTGACCTATAGCCAGATATCTGATGAACTGGCACTTGATCCGAGAACTGTCGCAAGATGGGCTAATGAGAAACGGTATCAGCCCAAAAAGTCAGGTAACAGAAAAAGCAAGCTTGATCCCTTTAAAAATACCATAGTCCAGATGCTTGAAAAACATCATTACAGTGCAAGACAGGTCTTTCAGCGAATAACTGAAGAAGGTTTTACAGGCGGCATTACCATAGTTGAAGACTACGTAAGAAAGGTAAGACCACCGAAAACGCGACCTTATTTAAAGCTTGTATTTGCACCTGGTGAATGTGCTCAGGTTGACTGGGGTTCATATGGTACGGTCAATGTAGGCTCCACTAAAAGAAGGCTGAGTTTTTTTGTAATGGTATTATGTTACAGCCGTATGATGTATGTGGAATTTACTGTTTCTCAGACCATGGAACATTTTCTGGGCTGCCATCAGAATGCTTTTGAATTCTTTGGTAAAGTGCCGGCAAAAATCATGGTGGATAATCTAAAATCCGCTGTATTGAAAAGAACCATTGGTAAAGCACCGGTATTTAATCCCAGATACATGGATTTTGCAGATTATTATGATTTTTCGATTGTTCCCTGTAATGTAGGCAAGGGTAACGAAAAAGGGCGTGTTGAGAACGCTGTAGGATATATCAAAAAGAATCTGCTCAATGGCTTGGATATTTCTGATTTTGAAGTTATGAAACCGGTAGCCAGAAACTGGCTTGATACTGTGGCCAATGTTAGAATCCACGGTGCAACCGGGAAAAAACCCTGTGATATGTTTGCTGAAGAACTCAGTTGTCTGCATTGTTTGCCCCCGGAACCATATGATATCGGTGTGATCAGGCAGGTTCGGGCTTCACGGCAGTTCAGAGTGACGATTGATACAAACCATTACAGTGTGCCAGCTCAACTGGCAGGTGTATCCTTAACAGCAAAACTGTATCCTGACAGGCTTTGTTTTTACCATGACAATAAGCTTGTTGCCCGCCATGTAAGGAGTTATGATCGAAGGAAAGACTTTGAGAATCCGGATCATCCAAAGGTACTCCTTGCTCAAAGAAAAAAAGCCCATGATCAGAGTATTTTTATGCGGTTTTTAACTTTGTCAGATAAAGCACAGGCATATTATCAGCAGCTAAAGCAGCGTAGATTAAATCCATTGCATCATATACGTCAGATTGTGGCTTTAAGTGAAATTTATTCCAAAGAACAAGTTGCCGTGGCCATTGATGATTCTTTTACTTTTTCTGCTTTTTCATGTGAATATATTGCCAATCTTTTAGAACAGCGTTCCCGTCCTTCCGGGAAACCCGGTGCTCTTCATCTTACACACAAAAGCGACTTGCTTGATTTGACAATCCAGAACCCTGATATTGACATTTACGCAACCATAGGAGGAAAAGATGTCTGATCCTGAAAAATATTTGACCCACCTGAAATTACCCTATATCCGGGAAAATTATGAATCTGCTGCAGCCATTGCAGCCGATAAACAATGGACACACATTCAGTATTTATCCGAACTTGTTAAACAGGAATCAAACCTGCGCTGGGATAAGACCATACAGCGCCGTATCCGGATGGCCAAATTCCCTGTAATAAAAACACTTGATGATTTTAACTGGTCATGGCCCCGGAAAATAAACAAGGTGCAGATCCAAAACCTGTTCCGGCTCAAATTCATCGAAAAAAAGAGTAATATAGTTTTTATCGGCCCTGTGGGAGTCGGAAAAACCCATATTGCTTCTGCTTTGGGATATCAGGCATGCCTGAAAAGTCATACGGTTTTATTCTCATCCGCCATTGATATAGTCAATAATCTTATTGCCGCCCAGCATGCAGGGATCCTGAAGCAGGAATTAAAAAAATACTTGAAACCAAGATTATTACTTATGGATGAACTGGGGTTTCTGCCCATTGATAAAACCGGCGCGGATCTTTTATTTCAAATTATCAGCCAGCGATATGAGCAGGGATCAATTATCATCACAACAAATCGAGTGTTTAAAGACTGGCCTCAAATTTTCAATAATGACACAACTCTGACATCTGCTTTACTTGATAGACTGCTTCATCACACTGAGCCTGTTATTATTGAAGGAACAAGCTATAGAATGAAAGAAATCAACGAAGAATAATCCTCAACACCAGCCAGGAAATCATCATCTTGGCTGGTCTTTTCTTACTACATTTTTAAACCAGGGAATTTATGACATTTTCACACCGGCGTTGACA
>DRNA01000106.1 GCA_011322365.1 Aeromonadales bacterium
AGATGCCCCGGAAATAGATGGTATTGTGGCTATCCAGAAAGGTGCCGATCTCACCGTCGGTGAGTTTGCTCAGGTAAAAATTATTGCGGCCGATGATTATGATCTGGAAGCGGTCATTGTTCAGCAAACATAGGACAATTCTGTAAAATTTCTTTAGCTTCTTCTGGATCGTCCTGCTGAATTTTATTAAACATCTTCTTATGTTTTGATTTGATTGGAAAGTTTAAATCACATAAGGTTTTTAGGGTTTTGGGATGTGTGTCCCACATCAGAGTGATATCCATAGGGTCAGTTCCATATTCATCAGAAACCATATCAGAGTTACGGGCTACTAACCAACGCATAAGTTCTGGCTTATTATATTTTGTAGCATAATAGAATAGATTTCTTTTCATAAAATTAGTTTTATTAATAGATGATTGAGGGATATCTATTTTTTCAAGAAGTTTTGGTGAAATCCATTCGGACGAAGAGATAAAATCAACAGGGATATCGGTAAGTTTGTTCTCTATTTCACTTCGTAATTTTTCTGGGATAGGTTTATATGAGGCTAATAATGAAGCGAGTGCCATATTGTCAACCTGATAATCTGAAAGTATTTGTCTGACGGTCTTCCAATTTTTCTCTGAAGAGGCAATTAATAACTTATAGGTCGCTTGTGAACGTTGTCTGGGGGAAAATTTGGGCCTGTAAAATGGTTTATATTTACCTCGTTGGAGGTTTTGTCGAAATATATCCACCGCCAGGGGCGATTTAGCAAGTATTTTAACAATATCATCAATAGATTTGCCCTGTTCAAATAGTTTCATGGGCAGATCAGGTTTATTGCTGTCGACTGCTAGGTCTTTTGTAAAACAGGTTTTGACGGGTCGTAATATAGCATCTGCTTTTAAATTAGTAGCTTCAATTAAAGAGTTAATATAGTTGAGCTGAGATTGTTCATTACTGGAAAGTAAAACCTGTGGCTTATTTTTCAATGAGAGCGCTAGCAATTCTTTACGAGTTGTACCACTGATGTTTAAAAATTTACGCTTTAGAAGCGTTCGGGCTGTTTTAGGGGAACGAATAAATAAGCCCCATTGCTTTAGTAAGGACCAGTTCTCGTTAAAGGACTGATGATCGATAGAGTTTAACATGAGTTCATCGGTAAAATTTCGATCGCTAATGTTATTTATTTTAGTATAATTATGCTCTACCCAGAATAAAACCTGCTTTCTATCCCCTTTTTGTGCAGAGATAAAAATAGGAGCTTCAGAAAATTTTTCATTAAGAGATTCAGGCAAAGGCCCTAAAGCAACAAAATCTTCAACATATTCTATAGGTAAATCTAATTTGGAAATTTCGATGTAATCTTTATTTGAAATATGGTAACCAGAATTGAGGAAGTGCTGAATTTGCTGTTTTGAAGGTAATTCTTTTCGATCATATAGATATAAAATACTGATAATTTTACCAAGAAGACCCTCGTCAGAATAGATATCCTGATTCAGATATTCAAATTGGTTGTTATCAATAGCCATTAGAAATTGTTCAAAATTTGTTCCAAGTATAATTTTTAAAATACTACTCATCGCATTATTTATTTTAGAATTATTTGAATGTAAGTTAGTACTGGATACTTCAGTTTCATCAGGAGTATCCAGATATATTTCACCCTCAAACTCTGCAGATTTACTCGCAAACTTAATCATTTTGGAGTCAATTTTTTCATTATAAAATTTAAGTCTCAAATCCTGCCAGAGGTTAAATACGTCATTATTTAATTTTTTGAGTAATTTTTGGTCACAATCTGCAGGGGATTTTTCAGCTAAACCAGGCATACCTGTTTTTACATTTTGCTCTGAAACTATATTTTGCTTTTCAATGAGTGAAATTTCTTTAGATTGGCTATCAATGATCTGCTCTGGAGAAGAGTCGTATCGGTAAATGGCGGTAATAAGAATGAACAGAATTATGCCAGAAATAAATTTTTTCATAAATAAAAACGTACCTGTTTTCAAATGGGGTGAATCTAACACTGTTATCATAATGTAATCCTGCAATGGTATACAAGTTTAATATCGTGGATTTAACTTGATTGTTAATTTCGCTATTGGTATAACATTAGTAAATTTGAATACTCGTTTTTCCCATTCTCACCAAGAGAACACTTAAATGGCCACTTTTCATCCATTACGTATTGAACTTCATCAGGAAATTCATGCTCGACCGTACCCACGTATTGCATCACCTACACTGGTGAGTCACCTGGCTATTTTTTCAGATGAGAAGGAGCTGCAACGGGAGCATGATGCCATTAACGAATTGGCCAGAATATTTCAGGTTAATGGTGTCGCTTCTGATGCCAGTAGTTATTTTGAGAATTTTGGTCGATTTAGCCTACGCTGGGAAAATCATCGTGAATTTTCTACACTGACACTTATTCAACCGCTGGTTGAGGGCGATTTTAACCACCAACATCCTCTCGAATTATTGCCGAAAGGCTGGTTTGATAACTACCCCGGTGAAGTGATTTCAGCTACCAGTATTGCTATTTGTGCCGAATATGATGAAAAGAAAGTGGAACAATACCTGGGGGCGCGACCGATAGTTGCGACTCACCTTATCGGCGATCAGGCTACGGTTTGGACATCATTACAGCTGGATAATGAGGGGTTTACCCGTTTTTTTCTAATTGAAAACCATTTTGGACAGAATCAGCTGGGACGGATCGTGATTAAAATTCTGGAAATAGAAACCTATCGCCAGATGGCCCTGCTGGGACTTCCCGTAGCAAAGAAGATAGCACCCGAGGCATCGCAAATGGGTCAGCAATGTGCGGCTATTCTGGAACAGATGACCTCGGTGACTAACCCGGAGGAAGAAAGCCAACTGTTGCAGAAATTGACACGCCTGTCAGCCGAGGTAGAACGCCTCAGAGCCGCTTCGAGCTATCGTTTTGCAGCAACTCAGGCTTATGCTGATATCGTCAATAGTCGAATTAATCAGTTGGAACAGGAAAGGGTGCAGGGGAAAGCAAAATTGGGTGAGTTTCTTAAAAGACGCTTTATGCCGGCGATTCGGACCTGTAAATCGGTAGAGTTGCAATTAGAAAACCTTTCTAAAAGACTTACCCGGGCCAGTGATTTGCTCAGAACCCGGGTCGAACATACCATAGCTGAACAAAATCAGAAATTACTTGAGTCCATGAACCGTCGCTCACAGTTGCAACTTCGATTGCAGCAGACGGTTGAAGGTCTTTCAGTGGCCGCGATTTCATATTATTTGATTAGTTTGCTAAAGTTATTTTTGCATGGCATGAATGATAAACGCTTTCATTTTGATGAAAGCCTGGTACTGTCTATTTCTGTGCCTGTTGTGGTTTTAGTGATTTACTGGCTGGTCAGAAAAATGCGACGGCATCTGCTGGCAACGCCGGAAGAAGATTGAAAGTAACGCCGGAAGAAGGTCGAAAAATCTATGCGGCTCAGGGCCTTAGCTGGCTCATTTGATCAGTGTTGAGCTTGCCAACGGTCAAAAATTCCGGATTGAGCAGATTTTCTTTAGCTCCGTATTGTAACGCCTGCTGTGTTTCTAAATTCACAATAGCACCTCCTGCTTCCTCAACTATACATTGTGAGGCTGCGGTGTCCCACTCACTGGTGGGTCCTAAACGGGGATAGATATCAGCGGCACCTTCAGCAATCAGGCACATTTTTATGGAACTGCCCATAGCAATAGTTTCATGCTGTGGAATAGTGGCTAAAAAGTCCTGAAGCTTTTCCAGCCCTGTTCTTCTTGAGGTGACAATTCGTGTTTTCTGCTGTGTGGTTGAATTAAAGTCAGCACACTTAGCACACTGGATGGCATAAGGTTTTTCGTCAGGCCCGGCTTTAAATGCACCTTCTCCTCTGGCGGCAAAATAGGAGATTTTTTTAGCTGGGACAGTGACTACACCAATAGTGGGTTGATTATTCTCAATAAGTGCGATGTTGACGGTAAATTCGCCATTTTGAGCAATAAATTCTTTGGTGCCATCCAGCGGGTCAACTAACCAGTAGCGACTCCAGCCCAGTCGTTCCTCAGCATTGATTTCTTCCGCATTTTCTTCTGACAGAATCGGTATGTCAGGTGTGAGTTGTTGCAGGCGATCAAGAATATGGTGATGGGAAGCCATATCTGCCTGAGTTAGAGGTGTGAGGTCTTTTTTTGTTTTTATCTGCACATCTTCCCGGATATAGATATCGAGGATCTGTAAACTGGCTTCGGCAGAAATTTTTCTGGCCGCCTGCATTAAATCAAAGTAAGAAAGTTCCATAATCGAACCATTATGTACCGGATTGCCTGCCGGGATCAAGCAATTCGGAGACCATATAAAGTGCAGCAATACTTCGGGCTTCAGTAAAATCATCCCTTGCTAACAAAGCCTTTTTGTTTGCCAGAGGCCAGGGAACTACTTCGATTTCCTCAGGTTCATCGCCGATAAGTTTTTCCCCATAGAGATCTCGGGCTAAAATAAGATACATTTTATGGCTCAGATAACCGGGGGCGAGGGTCATGGGTTTCAGGGTCGTGAGTGTTTTAGCGCCCATGCCCACTTCCTCTTTCAGCTCTCTATTGGCCGCCTCTTTCGGTGTCTCGCCTTTTTCAATTAAGCCCTTGGGGAAGGCTAATTCGTATCTTTCTGTGCCAGCCGCATATTCCCGAATAAGTAGTAGATTATTATTCTTATCAACCGGAATTATCATCACTGCACCCTGGACACCGGCTTTTAATCGTTCATAAGTACGATGGGTACCATTGGAAAATTCCAGCTCCATTTCCTCAACACAAAAAATGCGTGTTTTAGCGATAACTTTGGTAGCGTGTATTTTAGGTGAAGTGCTCATGGGATTATTACTAATGAGTATTATCAATTAATCAGGAAATAATCATATCAGAAAAATCGTGGATAAGTTCAACGTTTTCTATTTCTCGAGCGGGTTGCTTCGAATCCGGTTGAGCAATACCCAACACATATTTTATCCCCGCCTTTTTTGCTGCCTGAAGTACATTGCTGGAATCATCAATAAACAGAGTTCGATCAAGATCCAGCGGGTATTGACTGGCAAGTCGATCCCAGAAGCCGGCTTCTTCTTTTGCCATGTTAAAGTCATGGGAACAGATAATTTCATCAAAATAGTGATCAATACCGGTATATGTCATTTTCAGTTTAAGCGATGCATTATGGGCATTGGTGACCAGATATTGTGATTTTTCACTGCTTTTTACGAATTCCAGAAAATTTAAGACGCCCGGGCGAACAGAAATCAGATGGGCTACTTCAGCTTTATGAGCCACAATATCCAGCTTAAGTTTTTCGGTCCAGAAATCGAGACAATACCAGGCCAGCTTACCGTGCTCCCGGGCAAATATTTTATAAAGGTACTCTTTTGCCTGTGCCAGCGGTAGCCCATTATCATCAGCATACATTTGGGGTATGTATTCCATCCAGAAATGATTATCAAAATGAAGATCCAGTAAAGTGCCGTCCATATCAAGGCAGACTGTATCAATGTCATTCCAGCTAAAATTAAACGTATTGATTGCAGTCATTACAATCCGGGGACTTTGCCCTGATAGTGAAATTCAAGACGGCCATTTTTATCTGGTTTTGCAAAGTACTGAAAAAAGTTAGCTAGGTTTTGAGGTAAATTTTTGTTGACGGTACCATCGGCTTTTATGGTATCAGGAGGGGTAAAACGGATGGTTGATTTAATACCCAATGGACCGCTAGTATCGGTAATATTAAGCAGTATATCCTCAGCTTCGGTGCTGGCTGTAATTTGTAAGTTACCCAATTCAGATGGAGCTCCAAAGGGAGAATTTACAATAGCATTTTGCCAGGCTATGGAACCTTTTAGCTGAGTAAGTTTTCCGGATTCCATTTCCAGTTTAACAAATCGTAGTAAAAGATCGC
>DRNA01000107.1 GCA_011322365.1 Aeromonadales bacterium
GGTATCGGTATCTGTTGTTGAAAAATTAATAGCAACATGGCGATCCAGAGCAGTGCCTTCAATGTCTGTACTGTTGGCACTGGCAAAGCGTTCGCCCAGACCTTCCAGTTTAATACGTTTGGCATCTACACCCATTTCAACTAAAGCTCTTTGCACTGTTTTAGCTCGCTCCAGAGAAAGTGCCAGGTTTTCAATACTGGTTCCGCGGCTATCTGCATAGCCCTGCAAGTTGATGGTGAGTTCTGGAAATGTCATCATCAGTGATGCTATGGGTTGAATTTTACTGTGTCCCTGTGGCTCCAGAGTGACTGAATTCGTGCGAAATAGTACATCAATACTGAGATCCGAGCTGATTTTCTGTGCGAATTCCCGGTGTGCAATTTTTTCCAGTTTCAGGGCTCTTTCGGGATTATTGAGCGCTTCGTTTGCTGATAATAATTCCTTCTTCGTCTGGCTGACTTCTTTTTTAAGTTGAACCAGTTGAACTTTCTGTTGATCTTTTTCATCTAAACTGTCTCCGGTTAGAGCACCGATCAGAGCACCTACGATGGCTCCGGGAGGACCGCCAGCGGCTGCACCAACGGCTAAGCCTGAAAAGAAACCGGTAGTTTCCTTTTTTCCGGCTGATTTTTTTGTCTCTCTGGCAAATGTACTACCGCTGAGGCTAAGAACGAGAATAGCTAAGATGATTGATTTTATACTCATGGTCTTTCTCCTGAATCATATTATGGGTTATTTGTATCAGCCGAAGCTATGTTGCCTCTGCTGCCTGATTGTCATTAAACAATAAAATTGTGTTAGCAAAGCAATGAAAAAAGGGCAGAGTGATGATTAAATGTGGTGAAAATGTGTCGGGCATAGAAATCAGACAATATTGCTATTATGATGTTTTCAGGTTAATGAGCAATGTGGAGTAAATAAAGTATGGCCAAAGTTATTGCACTGGTAGAAGATGAACAGAGCATTCGTGATAATTATGCCCAGTGGCTAAGGCGGCATGGATATGAAGTACAGGAATATGCCAGTAAAAAAGAAGCCAGTGAAGGTTTTGCCAGGCAACTTCCTGATCTGGCTGTACTGGATATCGGGCTTGGAGATGAGGCGGAAGGTGGTTTTGACCTCTGTCGAGAACTCCGGGGAAAATCGGTGACATTACCCATTATATTTCTTTCTGCACTGGACAGCGATTTTGATATGATTTCAGGACTACGCCTGGGAGCCGATGACTATTTAACCAAAGATGTCAGCCTGCCTTTTTTACAGGCAAGAATTAATGCACTGTTTAGACGATTGGAAGCATTATCTCAACCTGAAAACAAAGAAGCGAAGATCAGACGTGGCGATTTAGTGCTGGATTCCGATCGTTTTACCGCGCATTGGCAAGGAATTGATCTGGCGCTGACTTTAACAGAATTCTGGATGTTACATGCTTTAATCTTAAGACCCGGACATGTGAAACAGCGGGAGCAATTATTACGAGATGCCAATGTTATTGTGGAAGAAAACACCATAACCAGCCATGTGAAACGCATGCGAAGAAAATTTGAAGCTATAACGGCTGGTTTTGATTACATTGAAACTGTTTATGGCGTGGGTTATCGTTGGTCCGGTCCGGTTAATTAGTTTAAAATGGAGAGAAGGGGTGTGGATTGGAGGTGGAAGCTCATGTGTAGGAGCGAATTCATTCACCATCATCTGCTGGCAAAACGCAATTCTGCTGGCAACCTAACCCATCGCGACTGAAAGTTGCTCCTACAGATGATGTTGTCTATCGGGTATAGAGATTAGTAATTTGAAGTTAAAAAGTAAACTGTTACTGGCCGCCGTTTTATTATTACTGTTTCCAGTGGCAACGGTAAAGTTTTTACGATCATTAGATACCTGGTTAGTTGATAGAGACAGGGTTTATTTGCAACAACGTGCCCAGAATCTTGCGGCGGGTTTATCACCTTTTGTCCTGAGCTGGAGCAAAACAACTTCGCTTAAAGAGTATCCGTTATTTCCTCTGCGTATGGTCAATGAACCTATTCTTGATGGTTTTAACGATGAGTGGAATGCTTCAACGGTTAACTGGGTTAATTTTTCTTCGGCAGAAGAACGTTTACTGGTGAGTAAAAATTCACATTATTATTTTATTTTCATCCAAAGCCCTCTGGTTTTAGAAAAAAATATCAAAAAAAGAAAAATAAAATACCTGCTTACTTTTTATCAAGCGGAACAAGCTGATAATCAACAACCCCAATCTTTAACCTTTCAGATTAGACCTGAAGCACAAGGGAAAATTCAGGTATACGATAGTCACAGAAAATGGATTTCAAGAATCCAGGGATATTGGAGGAACCAGTTAAATCATGCTTCATTGGAATTGCGAATTCCAAAAGATATTTTTTTACCTGAATTCAAGGTGACGCTTGTTAAAAAGAACAAAAAGTTTTCTTCACCATTGATCCGAATCATGCAGACCGGAGCTTCGCAACAGCAACTACTACAAAATATTTCTTTGGCAAAGGGCGAAAAACTCTGGTTGTTGGGTCGGGATGGTGAGGTGCTTGGGGTTAAGGGTGATCTGACACAACAGCAGAAAATTAAAACCAATACCTTATTGAGCTGGCTAATTGGAAGTGTACCCACAGATGTTAAAGATCCCTGGTCGGGCAGTTCGAAAATTTCAAGGCAGTGGTTGAGTAAAGCGGCTGCAGAGGGCGTAAATTCACGTATAGAACCCGGTGCTAATCCGAATCAAAAAAGAATTATTGCTGTGGCCAGGATTTCACAGGGCAATGACATTGCCGGTTATATTTTATTCGAAAAAGTCAGTGGTAGTAGTTTATTACTCAGTCAACCTCAGGTGGGACGTTTAATTAATATTACTCTGGGTATTATGATACTGACCATTTTCAGTTTGATATTATTTTCCGGGCGACTGGCATGGCGAATTGAGCGACTTAAAAAACAGTTTTCAGCCTCTCTGGATCGACACGGGCGCGTACAGAAGGTGCTATCAGAATCGAAAGATAAAGATGAGATAGGACAATTGTCCAGTGAAATAAAAAAAATCCTGGAACGCCAGAAAAATTATCAGGATTATCAGGAAAGGCTCGCCAGTCGTCTGTCCCATGAATTAAGAACACCCATGGCGGTGGTAAGAGGTGCGCTGGATAATTTACACCCTTTAATAACCCAGCAAAAAACTAAAGATAATAATGCGGCCGGTACTCATACTGAAACAATAGAGTTGATGGCCAGAGCGACTCTGGGCATTGAACGCATGTCATCTCTGGTTCGCCGCATGAGAGAAGCGGCTCGCCTGGAACAAACCATCAACAAGATGGAAAAAGAAGTGCTGGATGTGGATGAGTTATTGCAGCAAACTGTACCAGGATTAAATGATGCCTGGGAAGGTTGGCATATTCACTATCATACTGAAATTAAACAGGCTACTGCAGCTGTTGCAGCTGAACTGGTGATCCAGGCATTGGAAAAATTACTCTCGAATGCAGTAGATTTTTCACCTGAAAATTCAGAAATAAAGGTGATACTTGAGACGGAAATGTTACAAGCTCGAGAATATCTGCTCATCTCGGTAATTAATCCGGGATCTGAAATTGATGAGAATGAAGCACAGCACCTATTTGAAAACATGGTCTCAATACGTGAGAAAGAAAACAAACGTGAGCCCCATTTGGGTTTAGGATTACATATTGTTCATTTAGTGGCAAAATTTCATGGCGGGATAGCAAGAATATCAAACTTACCCAATGGTCAGGGAGTGAGGGTGTCCTTTAGTATACGCATGAAATAATTTTTAATTAACCAAAGATGAAAGAAAGCGTAGAGATTTGGGGTCTTTTAAGAATGACGGAGAGTGAAGTTGTCAGATAAAGAGCAAATTTTTGAAGGGCTTGTACGCTCCTATCATGGGGATTTGTATCGTTACGCGCTTTTTTTAAGTAAGGATGAGCATATCGCACAGGACGTAGTTCAGGAAGTTTATGTTCGTGCATGGAAAAACATACATAAACTCAAAGAAGTAGGCGCGGTAAAATCCTGGTTATTTACAATATTGATACGAGAAAATGCCAGAAGATTTAGTCGAAAAGCAGTGAAATTGGTTGATATTGATGATGTGTTGGATTTAAGCAGCAGCAGTAATAATGAAGATGACTTACAACGTCATCAACTGCAAAATGCTATTTTACAACTGGAAGAAGATTACAGAGAGCCAATTTTATTACAGGTTATTGGTGGTTTTAGTACTAATGAAATCAGCGATATTTTACAACTCAATGACAATACAGTATCCACACGGTTGTATCGAGCCAGAAAGCAGTTGAAGCAACAATGGAATCAGGACTGTCAGAGAGGTAGAGAAAATGGGTGAGTTAAACCAATTTGATGAATTAGCAAAGCGCCGTAAGCATTTATCTGATCCTGAGCGATTGATAAGTCTACTGCGTGGCAAATCGGTTTTGACTGAAGCTGAACAAATACAACTGGAAGAACTGGAAAATTTTGAAACGGCATTAAAATCGGCGGTGCAAGTGCCTCTACCCGAAAAACTTGACGAAAAAATACTGCTAAATTCCAGAATTAAAAAACGTTCTCTGGTTAAAAACCACATGAAAGAATTTATGGCAATGGCAGCTTCATTTGCACTGCTTTCTTTTGTGGTCTTGAGGTTCCTTGTTTTTACACCTTCTTCCGCTTTAGCAAATGATGCGTTAACCCATCTTTATCATGATATTGAACATCTAAATGAAAACCAGATCGATGCCAACACACGTCTGAATGAATCAATGCACTCATTAGGAATAAACCAGACAATTAAAGTAAAAGCACTACGTTATGCCAGTAACTGCCATGTGGGAAAAATACCTGGAGTACATTTAATTATGGAAGTTAATTCCATGGTTTATACCGTATTATTCTTACCCGATGTAAAATCTGCAAAAGAAGAATCATTTCAGGATGAGCATTATCATGGAAAAATCATTCCGGTTAGACAGGGAAGCATTATTGTTATGGGCATGAGTAAGTTTCCTTTAACTCCAGCCATTAAAGAAATCACTCAGGATTTTTCCTGATTAAGAAAAGGGAAACCTCTGAAAATTTTTTTCTCAAACCTCGAAATTCGCTTTTTTGTCATCCTGAAAGCTGGCCCCGCGAATATAGTGAGTGTTTTGGGACGCCACCCATTGTCATCCTGAGTTTATCGAAGGATCTTAAGAAACCACAACCAAACATTGATTCAGAACACCAGGACACCCAAAAAAACCAAAAGCAAAAACCGTCAAGGGGAGGTTACCGAACCTCCCCTTAACAATCCCCTGCGGCCCCCCGATCGCAAGCCCTACGGGTCCCCGGATTGAAAAATGTACTTTCGAGTGGTCGTGCTCTACAGACTTCCTGTCTGATCGCACTCAATCGGGTATCCATACCCGATTGCCCACTGAGTACATTCTTCAATCCGGCTTGCTCAAAGGGGGGGATCTCACCCCACTATTAAAGTTTTGTATTTAACCAAAATATTAATGTCATCCTGACTGGAGCGTAGCGGAATGGAAGGATCTTAAGAACATGCAACC
>DRNA01000108.1 GCA_011322365.1 Aeromonadales bacterium
ACTTGCATTTACATAAAAATCAGCCTCATGTTCCGGGGCTGTTTTTTTATTTTATGCAAAACATCGCCCCTAATGCCGATAACCTGTATGTATTGGGTGATTTATTTGAGTATTGGGTAGGGGATGATTTCAGTGATGAATTAACTCAATCCATCATCACAGCTTTTAAGAATTACTCTCTGCATCATGGCCTGTTTTTCATTCATGGTAATCGAGACTTTCTATTAGGTGAAACCTTTGCCCGGCAAACTGGGGGTACTTTATTAACAGATCCTTCCGTAGTAATTCTCGGCGGGGTGAAAACCATACTCATGCACGGTGATAGCCTGTGTACACTGGATACCGAATATCAACAATTTAGACAGATGGTCAGAGATAAAAACTGGCAACAGAATTTCCTAACTCAACCTCTGGAAAATCGCATTAAACTGGCCTCCGAACTGCGAGATAATTCCATGGCAGAACAAACCACCAAAGCTGAAGAGATTATGGATGTCACTGCGGAAGAGGTCGTAAATATATTCAAAAAATATCAACTCAACCGCTTAATTCACGGGCATACTCACCGCCAGAATAAACACCAGTTAATAGTTGATGATTTACCTTTGGAAAGAATTGTTCTCGGGGATTGGGGGGAAACTGGAAACTACTGTGCTTGTGATAATGGTGATTGTGAGCTGGTTAATTTTGCTATTGGAGAACAGACACAAAAATAACACAGCACAAAAATTATTTCGAGACTATTGCTATTTTTTTTCAGGGAAATAAAAAAATGGGGATATGCTAGCCATCACAATGAATACCCTTAATTTCTTTCATAAGGTTTAATGACATCCTTACACATAGGGAAGTGTTTGCTATTGAAGGTAACAACCTGAGCATTTATTGTTTTCGCGGTTGCGGCTATCAATGCATCAGCCAGGCCTGTTCCATGGGTTGATTTATACTGATTTCTGAGAAGTCCGCCTATTTTTGCAATATTTTTATTCAAACTTATGACCTCAAAGGTATCAATAAATATTTCAAGTTTTGTATATTCATCTCCTTCCCTGACTCCAGCATACAATTCAGCCATGGTAACAGATGACATATAGATAACATTTTCTATCTGATCAAGGTAGGCCTTTGCATTTTCGTTTCCACGTAAATATTCAATTAATACATCTGTATCAAATAGTAATTTTTTCATGCACTAACCATCCTGAAAAGAACGGTCAAATTCATTTCTAAGCTCACTTATCTCTGGGCGGTCATGCCGATCTTTCCAGATACCAAAAGCCTCCTGTCGTTTTGTATTACTCTTTTTTTTCCTGATTTGATAAATAAATGAATCAACAGCTTCTCGAATTAAATCACTTTGTGTACGTCCCGTTTCATTTGAAATGATTTTTAAAGAATTCTTTTCTTCTTCAGTTAAATATATCTGACTACGTATCATTACAGGTCTCCAGCAGGGTGTATGTTATGGTGTATATTATACAAGTGATTTGTATCTCTTACAAATGTAGACACAACAATAGCCCTGAACTGGTCGAGTTCAACCAGACACTTTTTAAATTGAACAGCCCTTTCGAGGCCTCAAGGTTATATTAAGCCCCCAGAGATGAATTTAATATTACCAGACAAATTATCCAATTTTGGTAACCGGCTTCAAAATCACTTCCTATTTCTGAATAATCGCCTGTCCACTTTTAACTATCTGCTCTGCATTGCCTCTTGGTGGGATGTTAATGCCTTTTTCAGCGGCTGGTCTTGCGGCAATTAACTCAATCCAGCGTGATAAATGAGGTAGATCATCGGTTTCAACACCTGACCATTCATGGGTTCTTACCCAGGCCCAATTGGCAATATCGGCAATACTATAGTCGCCAACCAGATATTCATTGTCAGTCAGGCGGCTATTCAATACACCAAATAATCGTTTAACTTCATTCTGGTAACGATTGATGACAACTTCAATTTTTTCCGGGAAATAACGATGGAAAACATTGGCCTGCCCCATCATTGGGCCGATTCCTGACATTTGAAACATCACCCATTGCAATATTTCATAACGCTGTTTCTCATTCTGCCCATAAAACAGGCCGGTTTTTTCTGCCAGGTAAACTAAAATAGCACCGGATTCAAAGAGCACGAAATCATCATTATCATGATCCACAATCACCGGAATACGGCCATTGGGATTCATTTTTAAAAATTCAGCTGTTTTCTGCTCTTCTGCCCTGAGATCAACGTTGATCAGCTTATAAGGTAAGCTCATTTCTTCAAGAACAATGGAAATTTTCTGGCCATTGGGCGTTGCTGCAGTATAAAAATCAATCATTTGAATCTCCAATGTAGTTACTTTTTAATTGTTCAGTACAATGTACGTGAATATGCCGCTTTGTTCAATTACCCGGTTATGTATTCCCCGGCTTTGCAAATTGAGTAACATCCTTCATAATGGTGAAAATCAATCTGCTTAAAAAACATTCTCTATGCATCAGCTGATCAATTTCCAGGATCTCAACTTTCTGTTGTACGACTTTTTAAACGTTGAATCGTTACTACAATTTCCTCGCTATGCCGATCATAATCGTCAAACCTTTGATGCAGTCATCGAAACCGCAGAAAAACTGGCCGAGAAATACTTTCTACCCCATAATGCCAAAGCAGATGAAAACGAACCCGAATTTGATGGTCATCAGGTAAAAATTATTCCCGAGGTGAAACAGGCTATTGATGAATATGCTGCTGCGGGCTTTATTGCGGCTCGTCATGACTATGAGCTTGGTGGTATGCAACTCCCGGCGACTATCGCGTCGGCTTTTCAAAGTTATTTTTTCTCTGCCAACCCCGGTACAGCTGGTTATCCTTTTTTAACCACAGCTGCAGCAAATCTAATTTCAAATTTTGCTTCCGAGACCCAGAAACAGCAATATCTCCCTCAACTTTTATCAGGGAAATTTTTCGGTACTATGGCACTCACGGAACCCGAAGCAGGTTCCTCGCTGGGGGATTTAAAAACCTCAGCCAAAGCCGATGAAAACAGTGACAGTTTTCTCATTAAAGGCCAGAAAATGTTTATCTCCGGCGGTGAACATCAGTTGAGCGAGAACATCATTCATCTTGTTCTGGCGCGTATTAAGGGTGCACCAGCCGGCGTTAAAGGTATTTCATTATTTATTGTGCCTAAATTTCTGGTGGATGAATGCGGCAATATAAAAGAAAAAAATGATGTTCAATTAGCCGGCCTTATTCACAAAATGGGCTATCGGGGCACTACCTCGACCGTATTAAATTTTGGTGAAAAGGGCCATTGTCAGGGGTTTCTTATTGGCGAACCTAATCAGGGCCTGAAATACATGTTTATGATGATGAATGAAGCGCGCATTGGTGTGGGGCTGGGGGCAGCTTCCATCGGTTATCGCGGTTATCTCAACTCATTAGCCTATGCAAGAGAACGAACCCAGGGTCGTCTGCCATCTAACCGTGATGCATCAAGCCCACCGCTACATCTGATTGAACATGCTGATATTCGCCGCATGTTACTCGCCCAGAAAGCCTATGTAGAAGGTGGCATGGCACTTTGTCTGTATGCGGCAAAACTGATGGACGAAGCTGAAGCAAGCCCGAATGCCAAAGACAGGGCTGAGGCACTGCAATTACTTGATCTGCTCACGCCAGTGGTGAAATCATTCCCTTCAAAATATGCCACCAAAGCCAATGATCTGGCTATTCAGGTTTTAGGCGGTTCTGGTTATACCCGGGATTATCCGGTGGAACAGTGTTATCGCGACAATCGCCTGAATCCTATTCATGAAGGCACCGAAGGCATTCAGGCGCTGGATCTGCTGGGGCGGAAATTATGGCTAAACGACTCAACCGCCTTTGGGCAACTGATAAAATTAATAAAAGCAACCATTGCACTAACTGATAAGGACGATAATACGCTACAACCTTTATCACACTTACTCTCTGACAGTGTTGACCGTCTGAGTAAAGTCACCCGGAAAGTGGCACAATCACTAGGTAGCCAACAGGCTGGCACAATTGATAAAACTTTAGCTAATGCCAGTCTCTACCTGGATAGTTTCTCAAAAGTCGTTGTAAGCTGGATGTGGTTGCAACAAGCTTCTCTGGCCCAGCAAAAACTAACACTAACTGACACGGATGCGCACCAGAGAGACTTTTTACAGGGAAAAATGCAGGCAGCACATTACTTTATTGAGTGGAAATTACCTACCGTACACCATGACTTAATGCTGGTAGAGCAAAATAATGCGGTTTGTTTTAGTATGCAGGGCAGCTGGTTCTAACATCATGACCATTGAGGTTATAAATTGAGGTTATAAAAAGATGAAAGCAATTACCTGTCACACCAATGAACACTTTGAAACTCAAATTTATGATCATTGTCTGATTATGATTTTTAATCGTGCTGAAAAATACAATGCCTTCAGTCCTGAAATGTATCACCAGCTTGCCCGCGCCTATTACCACATAGAAAACGATAAAAATCTACGTTGTGGTCTATTGGTTGCAATGGGTGATCATTTTACTGCCGGGTTGGAACTGGAAAAATGGGCAGCTGTTTTTGCCAGCGGTAACCCACCCCAACTGGGTGAAAATGAAATCGATCCGTTTGGTGTCCAGGGTAAACGGCTGTCCAAACCCATAGTAATAGCTACTCAGGGGATCTGTTTTACCGTAGGCCTGGAATTATTACTCAATACCGATATTCGACTGTCTACTGCTGATACCCGTTTCGCCCAAATCGAAGTGAAACGGGGGATATTTCCCTGTGGTGGTGCCACCGTGCGATTACCTGAGCAAATAGGTTGGGCGAATGCCCAACGCTATTTAATGACCGGGGATGAATTTTCTGGAGATGAAGCCTTTCGTATGGGGCTGGTGCAACAAATTGAGCCCATAGATAATCTGCATCAGGCCGCACTGGAGCTGGTAGATAAAATTTCCAATGCCGCACCTTTAGGCGTTCAGGCAAGCTTGTCCTCATCCCGGCTGGCAAGATTGCAGGGTGAAAATGAGGCCTTAAGTCAGTTATTTTCAGCACTGGGTCCTGTGGCACGCTCTGAAGATGCCAAAGAAGGTGTGCAATCATTCCTGGAACGTAGAGAAGCAAAATTTAAAGGCTGTTAGATAAAACCTGAACGGCGAACTCATTTGAGCAAAAAACCAATTCAATGACCAATACCAATAAATCTACGCCTGCAGAGCCGGTGCTATCCGCTCAGGAAAAATGCCTGCAACTTGTCTCTCAACCCGGCAATAGCCTCTATTATGCTACCTTATTTTTAACCCCTGAGCAGAAATTGCAGTTGGCCCCACTTCTGGCTTTCAGTTGGCGAGTGGAACGAATTCCACGTTTTAGCACAGAAGAAGATGTGGTCAATACACAATTTAGCTGGTGGACACATGAAATTGATCAGGCATACCGGCAAAAAGCTTCACATCCTATAGCTATCGGCTTGAAGGAAAGTTGTGGAAACAATAAAATGCTGCAACAACACCTGGCGTTGCTTAATAAATACAGTAATGATTGCCAGATTGATAGTGAAAAAATGTTCAGACAATTTTGTATTCAGCGTCGAGAAAATTTAATCAGTTTTGCTCTCGAATCACTACAATTAACCCCTTTCATTGGCGATTTTTCCGCTACTGCATCAGAACTTCTGGGATTACTGGACATATTGGATGGCTTTCACAGAGATGCCCGCCATGGACTTTTCTATTTTCCATTGGAGAAAATGGCTGAATTTAAACTTACCACTGATTTTCTGCTTGAAAACCCGTTAAATAAGCCATCCAATCCAGTAAACCAATTCTGGCAGGTCTACCTGAGACGTGTTACCTATTGTTATCAAAAATTATGGCAGCAGCAACAATTTCGAGAGCACCCACTTGCACTCTGTATCATAATTTACGCAGGTATTCGTGCAAAAGCCTGGCAAAAGAGAATTAAACAATCAGCACCCGCTGAAAACCTTTGTTATAATCTGCGACCTCAACTGGGGCCATTAGAGAAATTCTGGATAAGCTGGCGACTTAAATCACGTTGGACATCCGCTAAACTACCCATGAGAACGCTTAGTTGATAATTCACTCACGCTGTGTTGATCTTTTATTTACGGAGTACGTTTCAGTATGACCAATGACTTTAAAAACTACCAACCTGCAGCTGATCTGTTAGCTGATCGCATTATTCTGGTTACCGGTGCCAGCGATGGTATAGGGAAAGCTGTTGCAAAAGGATTGGCTCAATATGGTGCCACAGTCATTCTGCATGGCAAAAATGTAAAAAAACTTGAAGCACTTTATGATGACATTGAAGCCTCAGGTTATCCTCAACCTGCCATGACACCACTGGATCT
>DRNA01000109.1 GCA_011322365.1 Aeromonadales bacterium
ATTAACCTATTTTTTAGTGGGCTGGTTCCGCGATATGATCAATGAATCAATGGGTGGAGTTTACAGCGCGCAGGTGGGTAAATCGTATCGTATAGGTATGGTATGGTTTATTGGTTCGGAAGTAATGTTCTTTGCGGCGCTGTTTGGGGCTTTATTCTATGCACGTGAATTAGCGGTGCCCTGGTTAGGTGGTGCCGGTAATAATGCCATGACTCATGCTATTCTATGGCCAGATTTTATTCCTCAGTGGCCATTAACCAAAACGCCGAGTGGCGAAGTTACTGAAGCCATGCCACCGTGGGGATTACCTCTGGTTAATACTATTTTGCTGGTTACCAGTAGCTTTACTATTACCTGGGCTCATCATGCGCTAAAAGCCGGTAACCGTAGAAACCTGATCATTGGATTAATATTAACCCTGGGGTTAGGTTCAACCTTCCTGTTCTTCCAGGCAGAAGAATATATGGAAGCCTATCAACATATGGGTCTGACCTTGGGTTCTGGTATTTATGGGTCTACCTTCTTCATGTTAACCGGATTTCATGGCATGCACGTTACTCTGGGTTCCATTATGTTGCTGGTTATGCTAATTCGTTCCATCAAAGGTCACTTTACAGCTGAAAACCATTTTGCTTTCGAGGCAACGTCCTGGTACTGGCACTTTGTTGATGTGGTTTGGTTAGGCCTGTTTATATTTGTTTATATTTTCTAAAAGATAAGTTGCTAAGAATAAGCCGAGGTAATTCTCGGCTTATTTTTTTGAAAAAAATTATTATGGAGTAAGGCCATGGGGCTGAATGGCACCAGTCTTAATGCCAACAATGATTAATACAATCAGTGCCGCAGCGGCTACAACTCGAACGGTTAATGCATTGACCGTTCGCCTGGTTTTACCCTGATCCTTAACCAGGAAAATTAAACCGCGGAATAAACTGCCCAGCATCACTATCAATGCGATAAAGATAAGTATTTTAATCAGCATTTCATTTCTCTAATGGACCAAAAAAAGTATTATACGCTTAAAACAGTAATATGAAGAAATTAAAATGAAGAGTCCAGTAGTGGGTCAGCAAAAACAACGATGGATACCTAAGGTAGTTAAATTACTCACCTGGTTGACGGTGATCGCCATCTTTCTTGGTTTGCTTCGATTAGGATTCTGGCAATTGGATCGAGCTGATCAGAAAAGTCAGATTTTATCAGCAAGAGCATTGCAAAAAGATTCACCTCCAGTGATTTTTTCCGAACTGGATAAAGATGATCCATTACCTTTTACTGTTGTTCATTTAAAAGGAAAATGGTTAACAGATTGGCGTTTTTTTCTGGATAACCGCATCCTGGACGGAGCTTTAGGGTATAATCTATTCGCACTTTTTGAAGATAATTCAGGTAGGAATATCTGGGTTGATCGGGGCTGGTTTGCACTAACAGTTGATAGAAAATTTACCGATTTAATACCTTCATCGGTGCAAAAGGATATTGTTGGTTATATTTACTATCCTGATGAATACAAAGTGTTAGCGACTCCCGAGCTAGAAGAGAATCATCCGGTTGTCATCGCAGGTTTGAATTTGCCCCGATTACAACGAATGATGTTAAATAAAGGGCTAAAGGTCAGCCCATTTATTGTTAGACAAACTTTCCCGGAACATGAACAGGGGTTGGTTAAAAAATGGGATGTAGTTACCATGCCGCCGTCAAGACATGTGGGATATGCTGTACAATGGTTCTTACTGGCATTCACATTAGCCATACTTAGTATTATATTTTATCGTAAAAAACGCAATAAAAAGAGAGTATTATGAGTATAGATGATTTGAAAAAGCGTCAGAAGAATAATAGGTTAACCCTGATTGGCCTGCTGGTTGTTTTTGCTTCCCCTATGGTTATTGCTTATCTGGCCTGGTGGCAGGGCTGGTTTAATAATATGGGGACAACTAACCACGGTGAATTAATTAAACCGTTGATTACTTTGTCTCAATCGGGACTACAGTTACAGCAGCGTAATATTGAACCCGATAATATTAAAGATCACTGGTGGATAATTTATGTTACTGATGATGAAAAATGTGCCTTGAGGTGTCAGGCAAATGCTTATCTGATTAATCAGGCAAGAACTGCACAGGCTAAAGAAATGGAGCGGGTGGATAGAATGATAGTAAGCAAAAATGGTAAGTTAACACCATCAGCTGAAAAATTTGTGAAGGAACATTTTTTGATTAATATTTTTGCTACTCTTGCAGATATTAGCCCGCTTAAGGCCAATACAATTTACCTTATGGATCCCCTGGGTAATATTTTCATGAGTTACCAATCGGTGAAAGATGAAAAAGATGCCGTTATTAAAGGGAAAGGCCTGGTAAAGGATTTAAAACGTTTATTAAAATATTCTCAGATAGGTTGATAGAGTCATGTTAGCAGAATATCAATACCTGAAATTGCTAAGAACATTGGCATTATTGGCTGCAGTTCTGGCATTAGTTGTTGTAATGTTAGGTGCATATACAAGATTAAAAGACGCGGGACTAGGTTGCCCCGATTGGCCGGGGTGTTATGGTTCGCTGGTTGTGCCATCAGCACACCATGAAATTGCGGCAGCAGCAAAGGCATTTCCTGAAAGACCGGTTGAAGGTGAGAAAGCCTGGGCTGAAATGATTCATCGATACTTTGCCAGCACGCTGGGTTTTTTGATATTAATCATGGCTGGTTACAGCTGGTATAGAAAAAAGCAACACTTGAGTATGCCGGTGGTGTTACCATCAATTTTGCTGATTCTGGTTATTTTTCAGGGTATGCTGGGTATGTGGACTGTGACCATGAAATTAAACCCGGTTATAGTGATGAGTCATTTACTTGGCGGAATGACAACATTTTCATTGTTGGTTTCTTTTGCACTTTTACTCTATTTTTATATGCAAAAGGATAAGGTTAAACTCATTACCATGGCAGATGCTATCCAATTTAAGAAAATAGCATTGGTCGCACTATTGGTATTAATACTACAAATTGCTTTAGGCGGCTGGACCAGTGCAAATTATGCGGCTCAGGTCTGTACCGATTTTCCTTTTTGTCAGGGAAACTGGGTAGAACATCTTAAGCCACTCGAAGCTTTTCAACTCTGGGGGCATGGGGCTGAAAATTATGAATTTGGTGTAAAGTCATTAGAAGCGAAAACGACGATTCATGTAACGCACAGGATCTGGTCATTAGTGACGTTATTTACCCTGCTATTTTTGGCCATTAAGTTATTAAAAACCAGGGAGTTATTGCATCAATTTGGCGTGGTGATTTTATTTGTAGTTTGCGTTCAGTTTTTATTAGGGATAGCCAATGTTGCGTTTGATTTACCGTTGGTGAATGCCGTTGCTCACAATGGTGTAGGAGCAATATTGCTGGCATCTCTGGTAGCTCTGAATTTATTATTGAGGGCTGCAAGACAGGTTAGCCAGGGTGAAGCCAGTGAGTAATACAGACAATAAAGTGGCTGGTAAAACTTCAATACACTGGCACGATTACTATGAAATGACCAAACCTAAAGTGGTTGCATTATTACTGTTAACCTCAGTAATTGGTATGTTTCTGGCAACAGTTCCTGAAATTAATCCTGTGGTTCCCTGGCAGGTGTTAATTTTTGGAACGATTGGCATTGGATTTGCCGCTGGTGGCGCAGCTGTGGTAAACCATGTGGTGGATTCGAAAATAGATTCCATTATGGCAAGAACCGATTCAAGACCCATTCCGAGTGGAAAGGTCCCCCGCAAAAATGCTATTATTTTTGCGATAATTTTATCTGTTTCTTCCATGATTATTCTAGGCTTTTTAGTTAACTGGCTAACGGCAATACTGACTTTGGCTGGCTTGGTGGGTTATGCTTTTTTATATACCATGTATCTTAAACGGGCAACTCCACAAAATATTGTTATTGGGGGAATATCCGGTGCAATACCTCCATTATTAGGCTGGACCGCGGTGACTAACTCCGTTGATCCCGAAGGTTTGTTGCTGGTATTGATTATTTTTACCTGGACACCTCCCCACTTCTGGGCGTTGGCAATTCATCGGCGTGATGATTATGCTCGAGCCAATATCCCCATGCTACCAGTGACACATGGCATAGAATTTACTAAAACAATGACGCTTTTATATACACTTTTATTGGTGTTGACTACAATGCTTCCCTATTTGACCGGGATGAGTGGTTTGATTTATCTCGTAGGTTCGTTGATACTGGGATTTATTTTTCTATATCGTGCATGGGAATTAAAGTTTCATCCTAAAGCTAACTCGGCAATGAAAACATTTGGTTATTCGATTGTCTATTTGATGGTTCTATTTGCAGTGTTATTAGTGGACCATTATTTTTATTTTAATCCGGTAGGATTTAGAGGCTAATATGTCAAAGAATGTAAAAACAGCATTATTATTACTTTTACTGGTATTTGCCGTTATTGCGATTTTTGCCTGGAGTGTAATGAAAAAAACCGATGAAGCGGGCGTCCAGATAATTAAAATGTATCCATCAAATAAGACCCTGCCGGAGTTTTCTCTAACTGATGAGTCCAATCGTCAGTTTAGTAATCAATCTCTGCCTGGAAAATGGTCCCTGGTCTTTTTTGGTTATACGCATTGTCCTGATGTATGCCCTGCGACCATGTCAAATCTGGCGCGAGTGATGAAAAACATTCCCGTTGATGATCAAAATAATATTCAGGTGGTGCTGGTTAGTGTTGATCCGGAAAGAGATAATATCAATCAATTGAAAACCTATGTAGAATTTTTCAATAAAAATTTTAAAGGTGTGACCGGTAAAGATGAACAATTACAGATGTTTTCACAATCCCTGGGAGCCATCTATTTTAAGGGAGAAGTGGATGAAAAAGGAAATTATGCAGTTGATCATACCAGCAAAGTGTTTTTAATTAACCCTGAAGGAAAAAGAGCAGGACTTTTTGATGGACAGGCTATTCCTCCGGCAAAAGAATTTCCAGCAGAGAGGATAGCTAAAGATTTACAGTTCTTATTGAAGACCCATAGATTCTAAAACAGGAAAACTATGAGCAGATATCTGATACAGTTGTTGATTGTCCTGGCCGTATCAGGTTGTGCGACTACGCCACCAACTAATCAGGATGATATTTGCAAAATTTTTTATGAAAAAGATGACTGGTTTGACGATGTTGAGGATGCTGAATCTCGTTGGGGAGTACCCATACAGATAATCATGGCGTTTATTCATCAGGAATCGCGTTTCAAGGAAGGCGCTCAACCCGAGCGAACCTGGTATCTGGGTTTTATTCCGGGTCCCAGAAAATCCTCGGCTTATGGTTATTCACAGGCAAAAGATCCTGTCTGGAATGAATATCGAAATGCAACTGGAAATGGTTGGGCTAGCCGGGATGATTTTGAAGATGCAACAGATTTTATCGGGTGGTATATCAATGGCACTCACAAGGCATTAAAAATTTCAAAATGGGATGCGAAAAATCAATATCTGGCTTATCACGAAGGTCGGGGTGGTTATCGAAGAGGAAGCTGGAAAAGTAAAAAATGGCTGATCCAGGTGGCAGAAAAAGTTAAGCGAAGAGCTTCTAGATATGGAGCTCAATTGAAAACCTGCCGAGATGACCTTGAGGGTTGGTGGCCCTTCTGGTAGTCAATTATACCCATGATACCTGCATCTTCAGGTATCATGGGTATATAGGTATCATGGGTATATAGGTATCACGGGTATAAAACCTGTCGGGGCAAGATCGTTATGTAAAAGTTTCGACACCATTTTCACTGCCGACTAATAATACATCGGCATGACGAATGGCGAAAAGTCCATTTGTGACTACACCTACAATATTATTTAATTTTTTTTCTAAAGCAACGGGTTCTGAAATTTTCAAGCCAAATACATCAAGAATTATATTACCGTTATCAGTGATAAAACCAGTTCGATAGACCGGGTCGCCTCCTAGTTTAACCAGCTCTCTGGCAACATAACTTCGAGCCATTGGGATGACTTCTATTGGTAAGGGAAATTCGCCGAGTTCACTGACCACTTTACTTTCATCCACTATACAGATGAATCTTTCAGCGACTGCTGCAACAATTTTTTCACGAGTTAAAGCACCACCACCACCTTTAATCAGATGAAGTACCTTATTGGATTCATCTGCACCATCAACATAAACGCTGATATTATCCACAGAATTAAGATCAAGTACTTCAATCCCATGTGATTTTAAGCGATCAGCTGTGGCCTCCGAACTTGCAACAGCCCCGTTTATACGATGTTTTACGGTAGCAAGTGCGTCAATAAAATAGTTCGCAGTAGAACCTGTTCCGACACCAATTATTGTGTCATCTTGAATGTAGCTTAAAGCGGCTTCAGCAACAGCCTTTTTCATTTGTTCCTGTATCAAAATTGTCTCCTTATAGTACTTCAGGGGGTATTTTTCACTAAACTCGAAATTTTATCAACCTGATTTTCGTTAAGTAGATGAATTGATTTGATATGACATCGAATATCAGCGAGATTGGGATTAAGGATTCGATCTTGAACAGTTCGGGCTCCTTCGGTAAAACCATGAGCGATGGAAACGCCAGGGACTATAATATAGTCTGATTGAGCCTTTAATGCACTGGGACTCGAACGTTTTAAAATTATTTTGTCAGTATATTTTAAATCAGTACAATAGCTTTTCAAACTAATCAGGTATGATTTTTGAAAGGTAGAAGAAACGAGCAAATGCCTGTTATCCAGTGAAATCCAGCCCTTTAGCCGAAAAGGGGATACTTTGGTTATGACAGGTAATTTATTTTTATGAATAAAATCATAGTAGATTTTATTTCTTTCTGAGCTATTTATTGCATTTGAATTACAAGAAGACAAAATTAAAATAATTAGCATAAAAGAGAGCAAAGTTTTAATCATTATTGCTGGTTCCTTTCCTTAGGGACTATCTTTAACCAGATGAGAAAGAGCGTCCACCTGATCATTAGTGAGCTGGTAAATACTTTTGATGTAACATTTTTCATTTTGTATCCCGGGTACAAGAATTGCGTCAAATTTTACGCTGAGCACACTTGCAATTGAGCGTTTAATACCTATGTGGTTGGCATATTTAAGGTCAGTACAGTAGCTCATTAAAGAAATTAAATAATTTTTAGTGGGGGTAGTGGAAATAATCAGATGACTATTATCCAGTGATATAAAGTTCTGTAAACGAAAGGAGGTAATTTTTTTTAACGAGGTGAGCTTATTAGTAGTTATAAAATTATCATAGATTTTTGCTTTTTCAGCTTTATTAACTGCTGTAATGTTGCAACCTGACAAAAATAAGAATAACAGTAAACTAATATATGTCTTCATTTTAATATCCTCACAGTCGTTTGAAAAAATAAGATAAACCAGTATACGACTTTTTGAGTTGATGAATCATTAAAAAGTTTAACAATTGGTAATGAATTAGAGACTTTGACGGTCTGGCCGGCCATTGAGTTTGCAATGGCTGTTACCTGCAGCACAACCAGACAATGCTGCAGGTGGTGTAACTTATTGTATTAAGTGGAAATATTTCTCTCTCACAGAGGGGTCAATTGCCGTACAGGGCTGGTTGATAATATATTCCCTTGCTTGTCCAATGCGGTTACGCGCCATAAAAAAGATGATGTTAGCCTGTTAAGCGTTGAGCCAATCGGTCGATATTGTGAAATACCTGCTTTAATAAAGGCAGAAGCTATCAGGGATCGGGCATTATCATCACGATAAAACTCAATTTTATAGGTTGCAATATCCGTATTATCCTCAAGATCAATCCAGCTAAAGACTAACTGATCAGCAGTAAGTGTTTTGTTATTTAAGGGTAATAGTAAGTTAATTGGCGGGTAACTTTTGTTTTGCTTGTAATCATCACTATCACCGACAAAGTAACGTAATGTGGGCATTGGAAATCCAGCAACCCCGCCAGTATTTACTATACCAGCCAATGTGTCAGAATTTCCTTCTTTATCGTTGCTGGCTTCAATACGAAACAGAATTCGATAAAGTCCTTTTTCTGCTGTTGGTAGATATTTAACATTAGGGCCTTCAATAATGACTTTACCATTTGGGGGTAAAAATTTCTGAAAACGGCTCAGTAAACGATAGTGTTTTTGTAAAGGCCGTTGTTCCGCTGGCAAACTGGCTTCGGAAAGCAGATCGAATGGACTGGGTTCAACGTCTCCGGGTAATACCAGTTCCCAACGACCTTTCAATAATCCTGAACCATTATAACTGACCTTGGCGGACAAGGGCTTTAGTCGTTCAAATTGTTTGACAAAAGTAA
>DRNA01000110.1 GCA_011322365.1 Aeromonadales bacterium
CCTCAGGAAAACCACGCGGGAACTCAGTTAGCTTACGTAGCAATGTCAACACCTGGTTATGAATCAGATAAGTTCAACTTAATAATTATGGACCTTAAAACGGGTGAAAGAAAAAATTTAACGTCAAATTGGGATCGATCAGTAATTGAATTTTCTTTTTCAGATGATGATAAATTTATTTTTGTGACTACTCAGGATGTAGGAAACAAAAATATTTATAAAATAGATTTGTTAAAAGGAAAAATAAAAAAGCTTACACGATCAGGTAAAAACTTTGCATTTAAAAGCAGAGGGAAACAGTTAATTTTTCTGCATAGTGATTTTAAAATGCCAACGGAAATTTTTAGCATGCCAGTAACTGGAGGTAAACCACAGCAACGCACCTTTTTTAATAAGCCAGTTTTATCAAAAATAAAAATGGGTGATTATCAACAGTTTTCATTTAAAGGCTGGAATGGAGAAAAGGTTTATGGATATGTTGTCAAGCCAGTGGATTTTAAACCACAAAAAAAATATCCACTGACGTTTTTAATCCATGGAGGGCCACAGGGGAGTTTTTATAACCAGTTTCATTACCGTTGGAATCCGCAGATCTATGCCGCTGAGGGGTATGTTTCGGTAATGATTGATTTCCATGGCTCGACAGGTTACGGACAAAAATTTACTGATTCTATTCAAAATGACTGGGGAGGAAAGCCACTGACAGACTTGAAAAAAGGACTAAATGCGGTCTCAAGAAAATATAAATTTATTGATACAACCAATGCCTGTGCATTAGGTGCATCCTATGGTGGCTATATGATCAACTGGATTGCAGGTCAGTGGAATGATCAATTTAAATGCCTGGTGAATCATGATGGAATCTTTGATAATCGCATGATGTATTTTTCCACCGAAGAATTGTGGTTTCCTGAAAGAGAATTTAAAGGCACTTATTATGACAAAAGTGCGAATTACGAAAAATATAACCCGGTTAATTTTGTTAATTTCTGGAAAACACCCATGTTCGTTATACAGGGAGGGCAGGATTACCGAATTCCTGAGTCACAATCCCTTGGAGCTTTTACAGCGCTGCAGCGTCAGAATATACCTGGCCAGTTACTTTATTTTCCAGATGAAAATCATTGGGTATTAAAGCCGGCAAATGCGCTAAAGTGGCATGATGAAGTTCTCGCCTGGCTTAGGAAGTATCTGAAATAATAGAGATTATTTAGTGGTTATTAAGGGACAGGTCTTGAGTGGATGCATAGAACCTGTTACTCTGGAGTAATGGCCAGACCCCTGCGTATTGAATATCCGGATGCCTCTTATTATATTTCTGTAGAGGCACGGGAGGATGTTGAGCTGTTTACTGACAGTGACAATAAAGACCATTTCCTCTTTTTACTGAATAAAATTTGCCTGCAATTTCATTGGCATTGTTTTGGTTACGCGGTTTTAAAAAATAGCTTTTTATTAATGATACAAACGCCAGATGCAAACCTTGGTCAGGGTATGCGAGAGCTCAATGGTATTTTCACGCAGCATTTTAACCGCAAGAATAACCGAACAGGTTCAGTTTTACAGGGTCGGTATAAAGCAATAGTTGTGGATGGGGAGGATAAAAAGTTGTTAAAGCAACTGACGCGTAAGCTTTTTCAGCAGCTGCAAAAAAATGAATTATCCAGAGATCCCGGACAATGGAAGTGGAGCCATGCTCCAGCATTATTGGGTCGAACCTGGTCTCCAACATGGCTTCAATGGAGGACTATTTTACATTGGTATGGTAAAGAAACCGGTGAAGCCAGGCGAGAATTTCTTGCAGATATCTTTTCGCTGGAAGATAACAGCTTTTTAAAGGTTCAGAAACAACAGTTCATTGGCAGTAAGGATTTTATTAACAGGGCAATGCAACAACAGGCGAATTATCTTTATGAGGTAACGCTGAAACAACGAGATCAGAAAAATGATTATCAATCACTTCAATCAACATGGATTGAGTTAAATAAGCAAAATTTGTCAAGGAATGAAGTGATTAAGCGTATTTATGACTCAGGCCAATACAGTCTGGAAAAAATTGGTGAGCTGGTGGGACTACATTATTCTACAATCAGTCGAATTATTAATTCAGAGTAAAATGTAACCAGGCAAAAAAAGCGTGGTAGATTTTGATATATTGACCATTTAAGCCTATGCTACTGACATCATATTGTCAGTAGCATAGGCTTAATTTAAAAGCATGAACAAAATACAACGGTTATTTCAAATTGTGCAACAGTTGAAAAGCAAGCGATTAATTACTGCAAAACAACTGGCTGCTTATCTGGAGGTGTCACCAAGAACAATTTACAGGGATGTTCAATTATTGCTAGATAGTGGCATACCGGTAAAAGGTGAAACAGGTTCTGGTTACTGGCTGGAAGGGGGATTTGAATTTCCGCCGACAATGTATACTGAACAGGAACTACATGCTCTGGTAACAGGGCTACGAGCTACCATGCAATCGAAGGATGATATTCTGGCAAAAGCGGCATTAAATGTGCTGAAAAAGATATATTATGATGCACCACAATCATTAAGAAAACAGCTGGATAAGTCCCCTATGAGGGTTCCAGTTGCATTCAACCACCCGGGTTTAATGAAAAAAATTGATATTCTGCATAAATCGGTTGTTGATCAAAAAAGAGTTGATTTCGATTACGTAGATGAAAAGGGCCAGGTAATGGTGGGGCAGATCCGCCCGTTAGAGCTGAATTATTGGGGAGATAAGTGGTCACTTACTGGTTTTTGTCACTTACATGAAAATTTTCAGATTTTTCGAATTGAACGTATGACCAGAATTCGTACAGGAGCTGTGTTTAAACATGAACCAGGTAAGCAGTTGATGGATTATTATGAAACACTGTTTGCTAAAGGAAAACAAAAAGGAGAGGTGTTTCAGCAATGATAAAAAATAGTAGCAGGAAAGATTAAACTGAATTAATAAAATTTATCCTGGAAAGGGAAGTTAAAAAAGATGAATTAATTATTATTTGATACCTGAGAATCCCATTCATTGGCTAAATCAGCATAGGATGATTGCAGTTCTTCCCTTCTTCTGGCTTCAGCTTCAGTCTGCTCTTTTTGCTCTTTAAGCTGGAAAAGTTTTTGCTGTTCAAGATGTTCCTGACGGCGAGTTTCACGTAACTGCCTTTCTTCTATTACTTTGTCTTTTAACAATTGCGCTTTTTCTTTCTGTATTTGTAAAGCCTCTTTCTGGATTTTAATTTTCTCGAGCTCCAGCTGTTTTTGTTGAATAATAAGGCGTTTTTTATCAATGAGTTGGGCTTCAGTAGCTGCAGTTTTCAACGATTCAACTTTGTCTAACAATTGTTTATACATAATATGTACCTTTTTCTGAAGTGGAACTAATCCCCAGCGTTTATGGAAAGCATCCGCCTCACTGATATATCGAAGTTCATTGAGTACGCCACGGAAAATGCCTGATACCAGAATATCTCCAGAGTCTAAACGTTTCTCCAGAGCAATAATTTTTTGTTGAGCCTGTTGATACCACTCAGCATGTGCAATATCATCATCACGAAAATTAAATCCAGTAAAAAAATTATAAACCTCGAGCAAGGAGAAGTTTTCAGAATCTACCTGTTTATGTAAGGAAACAAGGGCTTCATTCAGATCATCATACTGGTGTTTGTTTTTTAGCCACCAACTTAAACCATCGGCAGGATTGTTCTTTAATTCAGTGGATAAGTTTGTAATATTTTTGCGTGTTTCGGAAATAGATTCTGAAAACTTGGCTCTTAACTTATTCCAGCTATTTGAGGACATAAACAACCAACCAACGGATACCGAATTCAAGGTTTTACAGAATAAGCAGCAAAACGGTATAAATGAGCGTGCTTATAACATATCAAAAATGATAATGTAGGACACATACAATGATTAGAGCTGTGCCGTGGTTAAGTATAGAAGAAAGCTGGAAATATACAAAAACAGAAGGAAATCGGTATTTTACATAATATGGGCAAACCCCTTTTAGAAAGGTAATCAAATGCGTGAACAATCAAAACAGGATCTTTATCAGAAATTATCAGAGACTTTTATTAAAAAAGTCCCTTTTAATCAACATATTGGCCTGGAATTGGGAAGTGTATCTAAAGATAAATGTGAATTAATTATTAAGATGAAACCAGAATTAATCGGGAATTTTCACCATGGCATTTTACATGGTGGTGTTATTGCGACTACATTAGATTCTGTAGGAGGTACTATGGCAGCCATAGGCTTACTGGAAAAGGAAACGCGTCTTGAATTCGATCATGTAATGCAAAAATTGGCAAAATTAGGCACAATCGATATGCGCGTAGATTATTTACTGCCGGGGAAAGGGGAAAAATTCCGAGCATCGGCCAGATTACTGCGTGTTGGCAATAAGGTTGCGGTTACAAGATCGGAATTTCATAACGAAAAGGGTGAAATTCTGGCTTTAGGTACAGCAACATATCTGGTGGGCTAACCACCATGGTGTTCCTGCAAACTGACAAACAGGTATATACCCATAATCATTCAAGATGCAGGATTTCAGAGCCCCTGAGCTCATTCAATTTAAGGCGCATGAATGCGATAATAGTTATGCTATTATAAGTTCATGCAACGCAGAAGTGGGTGCTCTCAGGGGCTTCTACCGATGGGTTTAAAATGACTTTATACTTTGTTGTTGATTTCGCCTATGGAAAAACCATAGCCTTCAATCAATGCCTGGCCTAAAGTCATTTTAAATCCCACCCAAACCTGCATCTTGAATGATTAAGGGTATATATATGCTAATAGTTCCGATACTAGATATTAAAAATGGACAAGCTGTTCACAGCAGCGGTAAGGCGGATAAAAAGCAAATTGTGGAAATACCGGTGCTGGATATTGTTGCTCAATGGACTGCTGCGGGAATAAAACGGCTTCATATTATAGATGTTGATGCCATGGTTACAAATGAACCTGTAAATGTGAGTGCGGTGAGAAATATTAAGCAGTTATTCCCTGAGATGGATATCGAGGTTAGCGGTGGTATATATCATGAAGATGACATAATAATCTGGCTGGATACGGGCATAGACTATATTGTGTTAAGCGGCAATAAACACAACCATATAACCAATCTTGAAGCCTATTGTATTGAATATCCAGGTAAGATAATGATAAATATTGATTTGTTGGACGGGCAAATAGTTAATCAGACCTTAATACATCGATATGGAAAAGATCTGCCTTCTCTGTTGCTGAATCTGGAGGAAGAAGGAGTTAGCGGGGTTATTTTGTCAAACAAACAACAACTCAGGACAAACGTTGATAACGAAGTATATTGTTATAAGTTTGTACAGCCGCTATCAGCTAGCATGAAAATACCAATTTTTCTTCATGGGGATAAACAAATTTTTCAACATAATGACATTCTACAAAGTATCAATCATGATGGAGTGAGTGGCTTACTTATGGGTCGTGAAATATATGAAAATCAACATTTACTGCAAGCACTGATAGAGTCTACTCGTTAGAGCTTTACCAGTTTTGTGGCAATGGTTTGAGAATAGAAATAATACCTTTGTCTATGGTGATATAACCCCCTGTTTTTAAATCTTTAAGTATACGAGCAACCATTTCACGTGAAGCTCCAACCAGGCTGGCAATGGATTGTTGGGTTAATTTTTCATTAATCACCCGTATATCACCTTTTTCAACGCTCATGTTAAAAAAAGTTACGGCTATTCGGCCGTAGACATCCATTAATCCTAATTGACGGATGGTTTCTGTTGCGTTAATTAGCCTGGTCACCAGGTTGTTAATAAGGTTCATAGCAAGAGCAGGGTGATTGAACAGGCAATTTTTAAAATCTTGAGCAGTCATAATGCCTAAACGGGTTTCAGTTGACGTAACAACTGAAGCGGTACGGGGAATATTTTGCATTAAGCCGAGTTCCCCAAAAAATTCATGTTTATGATGTTGATTTACAATGATTTCTTTGCCATTGTTATCATCGAGAAAAACCTTAACAGACCCGCTTAAAATGAAATATAAACATTGAGAAGGGTCGCTTTCTGTAATGATTTGGGTTTTTTGTGGGTAGTTACGAATGTGAATGTAACTTGTGATTGATTTGATTTCGTCATTAGAAACACCATCAAATAATGAGAAAAGACGAAGTTCGGTAGCTGAAATGACGGGTCTTTGCATGATCTGCCCTGAAGACTATTATGTAGTATGGTAGTGTAGCCTGATGACCTGATGAGTCAAATAGTAAATAATACACATATATATAGTAATTTTTTACTGGCTAAAACATCGAAGCATGTCTAAAGTGTTATGAAAACTGGCATGAGTTGGGTGAGTGTGGATTGTAAACATAATACCTAAGGCAGGTTTTAAGAGTTATGAAAGAATGTGATACTCATTTAAGTGAATAAAGAGAAACTGAGTGAAAAAATGACTAAGGCAGCAAAATTTACGATAATAACAGCATTTTTGCTGATATTTTGTTCGTCTTTAGTTTATGCTGAAAAAGATGTTGCAAGAACAGTTAAGAAAGTACAATTTTCTTATCCTTTCCGTTCAGATATTTACGTTTCGCAGTGGAGTCGATTAAGGCATCTTGCGAAATTAGGTGATCCGGAAGCACAGTTTGAATTAGGTAATATGTATTATTCACCACCTAAAAAATCAGGTTTTATGAAAAGTTACAAGAAAGCCTATAATTTATTTTTGAAATCAGCAAGAAAAGGAAATGTTCATGCACAGCATAATGTTGCAGTGCTCTTGCTAAAAGGCCAGGGTGTTAAGCAGGATCAAGATAAAGCTTTAGCCTGGTTCCATATAGCTGCTGAGAATGGTAGTAAGAATGCACAAAGAATGGTATTGAAATTTAAACAGATCACAGTGAAGAATATTGATAAATTAAAAAGTGAACTGGAAAAAAATATCAGAAAGAAACAACTTGCTAGATAATAAGGATATCCCATTGGCATCCTTTTATTAGTTAGAGCATAAATTATTTAATGTTTTTACATGGGTCAAGAAAACAGACTCGGTGGCTATGGAGAAATCCTTTAAACCGCATTTCAGTAAGCTCATCAAATACGAACATATCTTTTGTTTGTGCAAAAACAGGATAGCTTAATAATATTTTTCCAGGGTGACACTCAGACTGTAATCTGCTTGAAAGATTCACACCACTGCCAATTGCACGATAGGCCAAAAGATTTTCAGCACCTATATTACCTACAGTGGCAAAATCCTGATGTATGCCAATACGTAACATAACATTATGATCTAATCCCTGGTTAAGCCAACGATCACCTAATTCTTTTAATTTATATTGCATATCCAGGGCAAGGTTGACTGCTTCTACGGCTTGATCTCTTTTAGACATTTTACCGGGAGAGCCAAATAAAACTACCAGACCATCACCGAGAACTTCATTTAATAAACCATGGTGTTGTTCCACCAGTTTATTCATTTCTGTTATAAACTGATTAAGTAGATCGGTAATAACTTCTGCTTCAAAACGATCGGTTAATTCTGTAAAACCGACCAGATCAGCAAAAAGGATGGTGATTAATTTACGAGAAGCTTCAAAATGAGAAGTGTCGTTATGATTAATCAAACGTTCCACCAGAGCTTTAGGGAAGTAGCGTGACAGGTTGTTAACAACTTTCGTTAATGCTTTCTGGCGATCGATGTTTTTTTGTTTAATAGAAATATCTTTGAGTAATAATAGCGTTTTTGTTCTTGCCAATAATACATTTTTATCAATAGGTTTAGAAATATAATCATTAGCACCAGATTCAAGTCCAGCAACAATATCCCGCGTTTCGCGACGAGCGGAAATAAGTAAAATCGGTAATTGTATGGCAGAATAATGATGTCGAAGTTGTTTACACACCTCATATCCTGAAAGACGGGGCATCATGACATCCAGAATGATCATATCTATATCTTCAGTTTGAGCCAGATGTAATGCTTCCTTCCCATTATTAGCCTGAATTGTTTTATAGCCTGCCAGATGAAGAAAATCACAAATTACTTTACGATTAATATGCTCATCGTCCGCGACCAGAATAGTTTCAGTTGTATGTTCAAGTGTTTCCGGACTGGTAGTAGTTGAAGGTAATTGAACTGGTTCAAGTGTAAATGTAGTAATAGATGTTTCAGTTAAACTCTCATAGCTGATATCCAGATCAAAATAAAAACAGGAACCTTTACCAGGTGTAGATTCGACCTTTAAGCTGGAATGGTGAAGCTCAACTAATTGTTTAGTTATAGCCAGACCTAAACCGCTACCTCCAAATTGTCGTGTTGCCGAAGGTTCAAGTTGTTTAAAAGGATCAAAAATTAAAGAAAGTTGATCCTGGGATATGCCGATTCCAGTATCTGTTATAGCCAGACGAATTTTATTTTGTCGAAGAGTGGCGGATAAGGTTATTTGACCTTTCTCGGTGAATTTTATGGCATTTCCCAGTAAATTATATAGGATTTGTTGTAAACGATGGCTGTCTGCGTTTACTGCAGGTAGAGTGTCGTCAGCATCAAGATTAAGAGTAAGTGGTTTGTTTGAAATAAGTGACTGACATCCAGCCATTACCACATTGAGCACGGAATTTAGATCAATGGGTCGACAATAAATTTGTAAACTTTGATGGGTGAGTTTTTTAAAATCTAGAATTTCATTTACGAGTCCTGATAGTCGATGACCACTATTAACTATAAGGTTTAAACCTTCCAGGGTGCGTTTATTCTGATTGCCACCACTGCCTTCAATGAGCGATTCTGTAATGCCTATAATACCGGTTAAGGGCGTACGGAGTTCATGGGATATGACTGCAAGAAATTCATCTTTAAGACGATCATTTTTTCTGAGATGCTCTGCAATTTGTCGTTCCTGAAGGAGTTTTTTATTATGATTTTTAAAAATATAAAATAAAATAAAAAATGGAATAAATAAATAGATAGTAATAGCCCACCAGCTAAACCAGAAGGGCGTAGCAATGGAAAAATCAAAAAAGACGGGGTGTTTGGAGGAAACCCCATCATTGTTTGTTGCAGAAACTTCAAGTTTGAATTCGCCACTATCGAGATTGGTAAAGTTGATAATGGTATCCGTAAAACTATGGTATAGAGTAGAGTCATAGCCATGTAGTTGATATTGAATCTGATTATATTGGGGTTGATAAAAGTCTAAAACGGCAATTTTAAAACGTATATTGTTGACGTCATAATTAAATTGATGACGGCTATTTGAGATGGGTATCCAGGGACCCTGTTTTATACTAATGGCTTCGATAAGTATTTTTGGGTTATGTAAATTTTTCTTAAAAATTTCCGGATTTACAACCGAAATACCATTACTGCTTCCAAAATAAAGTAATCCGGTTTTGGTCATTATAGATGCATTTTCGGTAAAAACAGATGAAGGCAGACCGTCATCTTCAGTAAAATTTTCAAAAGTATTGCTTTCTAAATTAAGACGAGAAAGGCCGCTTCCGGTGGCTAACCATAACCAGCCTGTGCCATCCATAATTAAGGAGCGAATATCGGCATCATTGAGACCATCGCTTTCAAGCCATTTGGTAAATTTGGGTTTATCCTTTAGTGTTTCAGCATAATTGATTTTATTGAGACCATTTGTGGTGGCAATCCAGACATCATCTCTGGTATTAATATAGATGCTATTGATCATATTTTGAGAGAGGGAGTCAAGGTTATCCGCATGATGTTCAAAAAAACGGTATTGTGAATCAGATAATGTAAAACGGATAATTCCAGCACCTTGAGTTGCGAACCAGAGATTTTGGTGAGAATCTTCGGCCAGATCAATTAAAGGCGCTCTTTCTAGAGGATGATTGCCTCCAATCATAAATTGTTGAATAATTTTTAGGGAAACAGGATTGATGGATACAGCCTGTTGCTCACTACCAATCCATATGGTGCCATTTTTCTGAGCTTTTATGAAGAGAATATTATTATCATAATTTGCAGAATTTTTGGATAAAGAAAAGGTTTTAATCAGACGATACTGGTTGTCTAAAACATAAATTTTTCCGTTAATCGTACCCAACCAGGTACGATTTTTCGAATCGACAAAAACAGACTGGAATTTTTTATTAACCACATTTATCGTTGATACAATATTCAGATGATTGATATTATTATTTTGGTATTGAAAAATATCCAGACCATTGAGCGTGGATATGAGGATATTGCCATTGGGTAATTCAGTAAGATCAGTAACAAAATTATGGGAGAGGCTATCATCAACAAGTGGAGTATGCATAATTCTGCCAAAATTAGCTAATTGCGGTGCAGACTTATATAAACCTTTATTTGAGCCAATAAATATGATGTTTCCGTCATCTTCGAACAGAGTGTATATGTCATTGTCAGGTAATGATAATGGATCCCCGGGTGTATATGAATAATGTAGCATTTTCCCACCGTAGGCAGGAAGGGCAAAAATACCTTTGTCTGTTGCAATCCAGAGCTCACCGGAACTAATTCTTAAAATATCACGGATTGAGGTATTGCCTTCATGTAAATGGAATGAAGAAATTTTTGATCCGGCAGCGGTAAAATGAAAAAGGCCATACTGATTTGTGCCGAGCCAGAGGCTACCATCGGTATCAAGAAAGAAGGAAGTAATAGCCACTTTAGTATTATTGAGACCGGGTAAATCAATTTGAATAAATTCATCAAGCTTCTGGTTATACCTGGCTAATCCTGAGTCTGTACCAATCCATAACTGTCCGGTCTTATCACGAATAATCCCGGTAACAAGTCGACCTGGAATAGTGAAGGGATCCAGTGGATTATGAATGAAATTCTGTATTTTCCCGGTTTCAAGGTTTATTTTTGATAAGCCCGAATAACTACCAACCCATAGTGTCTGGTCGTTTTCCAGAAAAAGGGTTTGTACCTGTAGATTAGTGTCACGTTTTAAATTTTTAACAGGGTAAGACGTTTGTCTTTCCGTATCAAACCAGAAAATACCACCCTGGAGAGAGCCCAGTAATAGCCGAGAACCATCAACCAGGAGCATGCTGGTTAGCAGGTTATTTGGTAAGCTGGAAGGATCACGAGGATCATGCCTGAAGGCTCGGAATTCATTTCCATCATATCGATAAAGTCCATTTAAGGTTGCAATCCAGATGAGGCCATTCTTATCCTGTACAACGGCTGATATATTATCAGGTTGTCGGCCTTCTTTGGCTTTAACTGGAGGGAAATGGAGCCACTGCATGGCATCATTGTTGGCTAGCAGTGGAAAAGTGTTACCGAGAAGTAATAACACCAAAAAGGTAAATGAAATAAGATGCCGCAAGGTGAAGGTAGAAATTCCAGTTGTTGAATAGTGATTGTCCATATCAAAAGTTTACAGCAAAAACAGTGAAATGGGGAGGTAGAAAGCTAACTGGGTGATAAAAACTCGAGGGAAATAAACATGGTGGCCCGGGGCGGAATCGAACCACCGACACGAGGATTTTCAATCCTCTGCTCTACCGACTGAGCTACCGGGCCAACAAGGGGCGTATTAGAGCGTTTTGCCAATTTTAAGTCAAGATAAAATTGAACAAATTTCCGGATTTTTGTGATTTTATGAGGAAATAAGTGATGAAACAGGGCTCAGGCTTCAGGTGTGTAGCCTTCGGGCCGGTCATAATCGCCACCAAACAGAAATTTTTCCATCTCTTCAGCAAGGTACTGTTGTGCTTCAGTATCCGCCAGGCTGAGTCTTTTTTCATTAATCATCATGGTCTGGTGCTGTAACCATTGCTGCCAGGCTTTTTGGGAGATATTTTGGTAAATTTTCTCACCCAGATCACCGGGGTAGGGCTTAAAACCCAGTCCCGGTAGTTGCTGGTTTAACTTTTTGCAATGTACTAGGTGTGTCATTTGATTATAGTCTCGATGAGTTTGTTTAATTGTATGCTAATTGGTGTGGGGAGACCAATAGTTTCAGGTTTCAAAGGATCATACCAGATGATCCTCTGGCTATCTGAAATCATATTATGCTGTGTTAAAGTTGCAGCATAAAGCGAAGCATCCATTTTAAAATGGGAAAACTGGTGTTGAAAAGAATGGGTGAGTGCCATTTGTTGATATGGTACATTGCCAGCCTCAAGATCCATTGGCTCAGGAAAACACCACATGGCACCCCAAATTCCAGCTGGAGGGCGTTTGATAAGCAGAAAATGGTGTTGCTCATTTTGTATCAACAGGAATACGGTTTTTTTAATAGGTGTTTTTTTACCGGGTTTTTTAGCCGGGTAGAGGTGAATACAATTATGTTTAAAAGACAGACAGTTTTTTGAAAGTGGGCACTCACTACAATTGGGTTTTGAACGTTTACAGACAAGTGCGCCGATATCCATCATGGCCTGATTAAAAGGTTTGGCCCTGTTGCATGGCGTTAGTTTTTCAGCCTGCTGCCAGAGTTGCTTTTGCACGCTGGTTTTGCCCGGCCAGCCCTCAATACAAAAATATCGGCAAAGTACACGTTTTACATTACCATCTAATATGGCAGCTGAATGATTAAAGCCTAATGATAATATGGCTCCTGCTGTTGAACGGCCAATGCCTGGTAACTGAACTAATTCATCTAAAGTCTGGGGGAGTTGGGCTCGGTGTTGGGTGACTAAAATGTTAGCTGTTTTATGCAGATTGCGTGCTCTGGCATAATATCCAAGGCCGCTCCAAAGATGTAATACCTGATCCAGTTCGGCTTTGCTGAGAGTTTGAATA
>DRNA01000111.1 GCA_011322365.1 Aeromonadales bacterium
GGAATCTTTCAGTGACAACAGTATTAGCGGAGCAAGATCTCTCCACTACGGTCGAGATGACAGGCTATTTTTCCTTAAGATCCTACCTATGACATCCCTGTAGACAACGCAGGAGCAGTTGCCGAGGATCTTGATGCTCAGCAGAAGATTCCTCAACTGAACCATCTTCATGTATCATGGCTACAAATTTCAAACATTTATATAGAACCGAATCATGGACAATATTAAACTCACTGAATACAGCCACGGCGCCGGTTGTGGCTGCAAAATTTCTCCCCAGGTTTTAGATACCATTCTCAAAAGCTCTTTTCCAAAAACCGCTGATCCCCGACTCATTGTGGGTAATCAGTCCAGAGATGATGCCGCTGTTTATGATCTGGGGGATGGTCGTGGCGTAGTCAGTACCACCGATTTTTTTATGCCCATCGTCGATGATCCCTTTGATTTTGGTCGTATTGCCGCTACCAATGCCATCAGTGATATCTATGCCATGGGTGGCAGACCGTTAATGGCTATTGCTATCTTGGGTTGGCCCATTAATAAATTGCCCGCAGAAGTAGCGGCAAAAGTGATTGATGGCGGTCGGACCGCCTGTGCCGAGGCGGGTATTGTGTTGGCTGGTGGCCATAGTATCGACTCGCCAGAGCCCATTTTTGGACTGGCCGTCACCGGTGAAGTACCACTTAATCAACTTAAACAGAACAATAAAGCTACAGCAGAAAGCCGCCTCTATCTGACTAAACCTTTAGGGATAGGTATTTTAACCACAGCCCAAAAACAGAAAAAATTAAAACCTGAACATGAAAATATCGCCCGTGATCTGATGTGTACCATGAATAAGATTGGCATTGAACTGTCAGCTATAGAAGGCGTAGTAGCACTCACCGATGTCACCGGTTTTGGTTTACTCGGCCACCTGATAGAAGTGTGCGAAGGCAGCAATTTACAAGCTCATCTAAATGTAGATAAAGTCCCAGTGATTGCCGAAGCCGCATATTACCAGGCGCAGGGATGTATCCCCGGCGGCACCGAAAGAAACTACCAAAGCTACGGACACCACCTTGCTGAGATAACCGAAGCCCAAAAACAAATCCTCTGCGATCCCCAAACCAGCGGCGGCCTGCTCATCGCAGTCAACAACACTTCAGAAAATGAAGTAAAAAAACTACTGCAACAACACGGTTTCGAAGCCGAATCCATCGGTTCTTTACAAAACTACCAGCAAGGCCATAGAGTGATCATTGAATCCTGAGAAGAAATTATTTGGTAAAAGTTAAATAGCCCTACATATAAACCAAGTATTGGTTTATACTAACCAATACTTGGTTTATATGAGTGGTGTGTGCTATGTTTGTGTTAAGAGGTATTTTACGTGCTGAAAGTCAGGAGAAAATTTTAATTTATCTGTATCTTCGAGAAAAAGGTTATGGAAAAACAATTGCTGAATTCTATGGAGTTTCGCAAAATGCGATTCAAAAGCAATTGGCGAGAATGGAACAAGATTCACTATTAGTTAGCGGACTCATTGGCAAGGTCAGGCAATATCAGTTAAATCCACAATATGCTTTTATGGAGCCATTAAAAACATTATTGAAATCGGCAATCGATGTTTATCCTCCAGCCATTATCAAAGAGTTATTGATAAGAAGAATGCGCCCAAGAAAAGCAGGGAAACCAACAATAAGAGTATAAAATGACGAACTTTTCGCAGACACCTATCAAGGAGTTGGCGGGCATAATAGCCAGGCAATTAGAAGCTGACGGTATCGAAGTCGTTCTGGTTGGTGGCTTAGCTGTGGAATTTTATAGTAAAAATATATACCTCACCAAGGACATTGATATGGTTAATATTAACTATCAGGCTCCTGCTATTATAGGAGAAACAATGGCAAAATTGGGTTTTTATAAAAAAGGTAGTATTTATAAGAACACTTCCACGAAAATTACAGTGGAATTTCCATCAGCGCCATTGTTTGTTGGAGATAAACTAATTAAGGAAACGACGTTTATTACCATCGGTGAGTATAAAATACCCATTTTAAACCGAGTAGATGTAGTGAAAGACAGGCTTTCTGCCTATTTTCACTGGAAAGACAGACCCGCATTAGCTCAAGCTCTAACAGTAATGACTTGTCATCAAATAAATCCTGTCGATATTAAATCCTTTTGCATAAAAATCTCGGCCGCAAGCGAGCCGAGTTTTAAAACAACCCCAACTGGCGAGCCGGGTTTTCATTACTATCAAGTTCTTGTAACTGATTTCGGACATAATTCCTTATGGTTTTCTCATCTGCATTTCCGATGGTTTCAACAAA
>DRNA01000112.1 GCA_011322365.1 Aeromonadales bacterium
AATAATTTTAGTATGAAGGTCTATGCCACAATAATATTGATGTTTTTTGGTGTAGAATTGCATTTGAGTCTTCTCCTTTTTTATTAGCCTTTTCATCATACCGTGAGACGGAGTGATGAAGCGAGAAGGCTCAATTAGTATCAAATAGCTACAGCGGACAATTCAAAGCGGCACTTGTTTTGCCAAAAAACAGCAAAAACGTGCCACTTTGAATTGCTGGTGAGCATGGCGTTATTCTCGATAAAGGGGGAGAAGGGTGAATGATAAAACTGATTCTCAAGAGAGTTGTTTTCGTTGTGCTTGTATTCGGACTTTTCGGTCCGCTTATTGGGGCTTTAGATGTAGCTGTAGCAGCGGAGGAGGTGCCGCCAGTAAAAAAGAGCAAAAGCGGAATTTGTCATCCAAAGGGTGGCACATATTACAAACGCACAAAAAACTATACGCCTTATTCAAGCATGGAGGCATGTCTGAAGAGTGGGGGAAGAAAACCGAAACGGTAGGCGGTAGATTTCTATACACGTGGTGAACGCCACTTTACTTTTTCTGCTAATAGGAATGAGACTCTTACTAAATAAAAGCATCCAGCGGTATTATACGCATATTATAGACTATAAAATAAGAATTTATTAATGTGGATTAAATCCAGTATCAAGTAAAAGGTATTGGGTTTTCTGAATTATCATGGCTTTCCTAATATTTCTTTCTAAAAAACATCAATAAAATATTTACAGTCTAAAAACTCCCCCCCTTAACAAGTGACTAGCAAATGTAATAAAATATAAAATTATTAAATAATTTATAAATAATAGGTTAGGGATAACGTTATTAAATGAACAAAAAAACAACTCATTCTGTCTGGCATAGGAGAATAATTAAATATGGTTTCTTGGTAGGTCTGTGTGGAATTATACCTGCAATAATATTTGATAACTTTATTAGTTACTCCTGGTATTATAACCTTGCAAATAATATTTCAATTGCATTAACCATAGTCACGGTAATTTATATTGTTTACCTGCTGCAAAAAGAAATTATTGCACCTGCATACGCCTGGTACACTTCCGCATTATATAAAAGACTTTTTATTGCAGCGATGTCTCCCTTATTTATTTATTTTATGTATTTTGCAAATATAGTGTATTTGTATCCATTACTATATACAGATGAATTTGGAGCAGAAACTGAAAAAACTATTTACATGGTAAAAGATATTTATTATTCAAATAGACGATCTGCATGGCATTGCAAATATTTTCTGAAACCCAGTGAAGGCAGCCATCCTTTTTTCGGTTTTGTGTAGAGGAAGGTTTTTTTAAAACATTACCAGATTCTAAATTTAAAGTAAAAATAAATACCAGAAACAGTATGTTTGGGTATATTGTTAAAAGCATTGAATGGTAAATATAGGTTAACTACTCATACCCAATATCATTAATTTAATCCGTGGAATATGGTAATCTCCCAAAAACTCAAAAAATTACTGCATCCCATAAAGTCTGAAATAAAGCTCATTGCTGCTCACCAGATCCTGATGAGTGCCATTGGCAATGATTTCGCCCTGGTCAATGACTACAATTCGGTCAGCCTGTTTAACGGCGCTGAGGCGATGGGCAATAATTAGCGTGGTTTTGTCTTTTAAATAAGCCTCCAGAGACTGGTGCAGTTTGTTTTCAGTTTCAGTATCCAGGGCAGAGGTGGCTTCGTCCAGGATGATCAGTTTGGGATCAGTCAGGATCATACGGGCAATGGCCAGACGTTGTCTCTGGCCTCCGGACAGGCGTATGCCCTGGCGTCCCACCAGGGCATTAAGCTGTTCTGGGAGTTTGCGGATAGTGCCGTCCAGCTGGGCAATTTCCAGTGCCTTCCAGAGCTTTTCTTCTGCTATGTCCTTACCTAAAGCCAGATTGGCTCGTACGGTATCATTAAACAAAACCGGGTTTTGCAATACGGTAGCGGTGTTTTCTCTTACTTTTTCAAAACCGATATCCTTAATGGAAATATTGTCAAAATAAATATCACCTGAATCATAAGGGTATAAGCCTAAAAGGATTTGTATCAGGGTGGATTTACCTCCGCCGCTGGAACCTACCAGTGCCAGCTTTTCGCCTTCATTTATACTCAGTGACAGGTTTTTAAGAATATATTTGCTGCTGGTTGAACAGGACTCATCTTCAATAATGGGAACAGAGTCGTCCTCCTCCTGGTTTATACTTTCATCTTTTTCTGGGTATTTGAAACAGATGTTTTCCAGCCGTACCGATACGGTTTGTTTGTCTTTAAACGGATCGACTTTAGCTTCAATAACCGGTTCCTGCTCCAGTGCAAATATTTTATTCAGACGATTCAGAGAAGCCCTGGCACTGTAGTAAGCGTATTGAATATTTAACACTTCCTGAACCGGCCCCATCATGTACCAGAGGTAGCCAAATACTGCAAACATTAAACCAATAGACAGATCGGAAGTTAGTACCATAATCATACTGATGGCCCGAAAAACATCAAAACCAAATAAAAAGACCACATGAGAAAGCTGTCCGGCGGCATCGGTTTTCCAGGAATAGGCAATGGAATGTTTTTTAACCTGAACGGCTTTTTTAATCAGGGTTTTTATATAGTGCTCTTCCCGGTTGGCAGCCCGGATCTGATGTATGGCGTCCAGTGTTTCCACCAGTGCCTGCTGGAAAATAGCGATGGCATTGTTTTCTTTTAATTTAAGCTTTTTAACCCGCTTACCCATAAGGATAGTGATATAAATGACCAGTGGATTAAAGATCAGCAGTATCAGGGCCAGTTGCCAGTTAATCCATAACAGTACTATGGCTGTACCTATAATTGATAAGACTGCCACAATAAATTTACTGATGGTGGCACTGATAAATTGGTCAACGACTTCAATGTCTGTAACAAAGTGAGAAGCAAAACCGCCGCTGCCGATGGTTTCATATTCACTGATGGCAATTTTTTTAAGATAACGGGCCAGTTTTTCACGCATGGAAAGCGTAACTGATTTGGCGATAATGGT
>DRNA01000113.1 GCA_011322365.1 Aeromonadales bacterium
GCCTTACTGAAAGTTGGTGGTATTTATTTAATTGATGATATGCTTCCTCAAGATAATTGGCCAGAAGGTCACAGCATAAAAGCTAATAATTTAGTCCATTATTTAGAGCAAAGAAAAGACTTTATAATTACAAAAATGTGTTGGTCAACGGGTATTATTGTTTGTACAAAAATCAAATAATGATATAGCAAATAAGAATAGGTCGCGCAATAGACGAGAATTTAAGGGGAGGTTCGGTAACCTCCCCTTGACGGTTTTCGCTTTTGGTTTTTTAAAGTAGTTTTGGTTTTGTGAATCTATGATAGGTTGTGGGTTCTTAAGATTCTTCGACTCCGCTCAGAATGACATGAGGTTTACACTCAGAATGACATGAGGTTTATGTTCAGAATGACATGAGGTTTATGTTCAGAATGACATGAGGTTTACGGACGGAATGACAAAAAAAAGCGAATTTTTAGTTTCGAGCAAAAACAAATTTTCATTAGATGACTAATTTAAATAGTGGAGAGCTCCCCAAAATATCCCTTGTACTGATAACTTGCAAACAATAGGTTTATCAATAAAAAAATGCTGGCAATACAGCTACCCCACGGGTAAATATTTGCCAGCATCAAATGGAGCTAACTTTTAATTAAAACAAATCAGATAACTGTTTTTTTATGCTATCAAACCATCCCTTCCCACTTTTGTCTTTAGCAATTTTCTTTTCAAGCTTTTTAATTTGTTTATGGATTTTCTTATAATCACTGTGTTTCCCATAACCCAGTAACTCACCCATTTTTAATTGAGTCTTAGCCTCATTTAACAAATTAGTTAGCTTTTTATTGTCATCCCCGGTGCGTTTGCCATTTTCAACCAACGCCTCTACTTTTTCCAATAATAAAGCTGCTCTCATTACCGGTAGTGGGATGATTTCTTTCGAAACAACTAATGTATCCAGCTGTGCTCGAAGTGCTTTTTTAGCCTGTTCGATTTTGCCGTCTTCAATTAGCACTGCTGCTGCCTTGGTAGCAACAGGATATGTCGCCAGCGGTATTGAAGTAATATTGAAATCTATCTCACTTACCAGAGTGTTCAATATTTGGCGGGCATTTTGAATATCGCCATCTTTAAGAAAATCTCTGGCATCACTGATCAGAGATTTAATCATTTCAGGGCTAACCAGTAGGTCATGAGTTTCAACAGCCACATCAATTGGAGCCAGCGCTAAATCCGGTTCTCTGACCAATAATAACTCCAGTTTTCCAGTTGATTTTTCCAACGCAGCCAATGCGGCTTTGGTATCCGGTTTTTTGGCGGATAAAGCATTCAGTGCCTTGCCAGTTTCAGCAATAGCTGCCAACGCTTCTTTTGTTACCTCTGAATATTTACCGTTAGCTTTTTTAGCCATTTTCCTATCAACATCTTTTTGTACCTGCTGGGTCAACGCTGATTGTTTATGCACTGGAGATGCTTTAATTTCATCACCGGCATAACCGTAATTAAACAGGGAAAATACAATCCCTGTTGCTATTAATAAACTTTTTTTCAATGTGTTCATTTTGTTCATCCTCTTAATTTTTAACCATTAACTTTCCCCATTAATCGGGGCTGAAATGTAAATAATGTCTTCCTTATTTTTTTCAAGGTTTTTTAAATCAACTTTTTCTGGCAAACGATTGACTGAAATCAATTCAAATTCAGATACAATTGGTTATTATTCGCACAATTCATTTTTGGGAGTCTTCTATGCAAGCTGTTAAATCAATTGATGATGCCGATGCACCGTTTTACCTGCCTCAGGGCAATGAGGTGGAATTGTTTCGTTATGCCTATGCGAATAAATTACCCATGCTGATTAAAGGCCCAACCGGTTGTGGTAAAACCCGTTTTATTGAACACATGGCCAAAGAGCTGGAACTGCCGTTGTTTACGGTGGCCTGTCATGATGATTTAACCGCCTCTGATCTGGTTGGCCGTCATTTAATTGGAGCGGGCGATACTGTCTGGCAGGATGGCCCGTTGACTCGCGCTGTTCGTCAGGGTGGAATTTGTTATCTGGATGAAGTCGTTGAAGCGCGTAAAGATACCACCGTTGTTATCCACCCTCTAACCGATGATCGCCGTATTTTGCCCATTGACCGTACTGGTGAAATACTGCACGCACCGGATGATTTTATGTTGGTGGTTTCCTATAATCCCGGCTATCAAAATTTGATGAAAGGGTTAAAACCCAGTACGCGTCAACGCTTTATATCCGTCAGTTTTGATTATCTCGCCAAAGCCAAAGAAATCGAGGTACTGGTCACTGAAACCGGTATTGAAGAAGCCACTGCCGAACGTCTGGTGTCTCTGGCCCAGGCTTTAAGGCGGTTAAAAGATGTGGATCTGGAAGAAGGTGCGAGTACCCGTTTACTGGTCTATGTTGCCCGCTTAATCCGTGATGGCTTCGATCAGGTTCAGGCCTGCCGTGCCGCGCTGGTCGAACCCTTAACCGATGACGCCGATACTATTAATGCCTTAATGGAAGTGATTTATGCCACATTTGGAGAATAAAGACGATCTGAAGGTGGCTTCTCGAGCTACCATCGCCTCATTACTAAACCTGACCTTTTTGCCGGTGATTGGTTTTATCTGGTTGCTGATAATCATGAAAAAATCTGCCTCCGATAGCCTGGCTCATTACTATGCCAGGTTCGGGATAAAACTCAACCTTGTCGCAGCCTTATTACTTGGTGTCGTGTCATTATTGATGATTTATCTGGGTGGGTTTCATTCACCCTGGACATGGGTATATGTGATTGGTTATTTCACATTAGTACATTCACTATTTATCGTTGCTGCCGTCTGGGCGATGATCCGTTCCTGGTCGGGGCAGCAGCTTCGCCCAAAGGTTAATCACTAAAAATGGAAGAACAGGTTGGCCAAATCTGGGATAAATGGATCCAGCGAAAATCCTATCAGGGCTATCCTGAAGCACGTGTAGCCTTTGATGATATTCATAGTACGCTGGCTATTTATTTCCGCGCCCTGGGTGGCGATACTGGGAAAAAAGTAGTCTCAGCGGCTGCACTGGAAAAAAAATCTGAGCGTAGCTGGTTACAGAAAATTTCTGGAACAGGAAAGCGCTTTGAACTCAGCTGGCAGGATAAAGAAGCATTGCGTCTGCCTTCTTTCATTGATGTTTTTTCTGATAACCGGCTGAATAAAAAACTCTATCTGTGGCTTGCCATGTTACAAACAGTTCCTTCTCAACATCAGAACTGGCTGGTGGATTGTGCTCAGAGAACCCTTATCGCTTTAGAAAACTGGCCGGGGTTTCAAAAGCAATATACGCAGTTGGTGACCAAATATATTGCTCTGCGTCCTGATATAAATCACATGAAACCCGAACAGAAAAGATTGGAAACCATGATCCGGCATACACTCCAGTTTCCTGAAACACCAGAGTACTGGCCTGAAAATGCTACCCCTCCACACCCTGTAATGCTTTGGCCCGATCCTGAACCACCTCATATGGCGGCTAGTGCTCAGCAACCTGATCCGGAAGACAACGCTGAAGATGACAAAGGTAAGGCCGCCAAAAAGCAGCAAGAGGATACTAAACGCCGCCAGGCGAGACGGGTCGATAACAAAGATGGCCGAGATGGATTAATGCTATTTCGCTTTGAATCTATTTTTTCACATGCCGAATTTGTCAATCTAAATCGCGGCATTGATGACGATGATAACGATGATGCCCTGAGAAACGTCAATGATATGGATGAACTGGCAGTCACTCGAGCCGACGCTGGATCAGGTACCTTAAAACTGGATCTCGATTTACCCATGGAGGAAGCCGCACGCCTGAGTGGAATAAAAGGTGTTTTAATTCCTGAATGGGATCACCGTATTCAAAAGCTGGTTAAAGATAACTGCCGTATTATCGAAGAAGTACCACCCATGGGTACACAAACATCCTTACCTGATCATCTTAAAAAACTCACCCATCAGGTTAAACGCCAGTTTGCCGCTTTGCAACCCCAGCGAACCTGGCTAAGACAGCAAACAGATGGAGACGAAGTTGATCTGGAAGCCTGGCATCAGTTTCAAACCGAATTACATTCCTGTAATCTCGTGCCCGAACCGCTACTTTATCGGCAGCTCAGAGCTAATCATCGCGATCTCTCCTGCCTGTTGTTAGCCGATTTGTCACTCTCAACCGATGCCTGGGTCAATAACGATAAGCGCGTAATTGATATTATTCGTGATGCCCTCTATCTGTTCGCAGAAAGCCTGAGCCTGATCGGTGATCGCTTTGCCATCAGTGGCTTCTGGTCTAAACGAAATGATCTGGTGAAATATCTCAACATTAAAGGATTTAATGAAAAACATGCGGCCCCCATACGACAAAGAATTTCATCTCTGGAACCGGGGTATTACACGCGCATGGGAGCGGCCATTCGCTATGCCAGTAAACAACTCAGCGAGGAATCCACCAGCCAGCGTTTAATGCTACTACTGACCGATGGCAAACCCAACGACCTGGACATTTATGAAGGACGTTATGGTATTGAAGATACCCGACATGCCATTATTGAAGCTCGCAAAAAAGGTTTGATCCCATTTTGTATTACCATCGATCAGAAAGCAGAAGATTATCTGCCCCATATTTTTGGAAAAAACAGTTTTGTCGTCATTCAAAAAGCCGAAGAATTACCGAAAAAATTACCGGCACTTTATGCCAGATTGACCCATCTGGGACAATAAAATATTTTCAGCAGAGTTGACCATTTACCGTTAAATTTGTTCTGGATCAATATTCAGTTAACAGAAATCGGTATCATGCGTTTAAGTTAATTACACAGTGATCTCAATGAAAAAATATATCCCTGCAATTTTAGTGCTAATTACCTTATTGGGATTTGTCCATGTGACTTTTGCCCAACGGACAGTTACAGAGCAACAGCTTAAGGCATCCCCTGGTGCAGTGACAAACAACAGCAACATTTCTGCTAGCCGGAAGACTCGTTTAATGGATTTACTGCTGGCTGATTGTGGTTCCTGTCATGGTATGACAATGAAAGGGGGACTTGGCCCTTCCCTGTTAGCAGTAGATCTAAAAAATAAATCAGACGCCATGTTGTTTTACACCATCAGGGAAGGACGAAAAAATACACCTATGCCGCCCTGGAAACCCTTTATGAATGATGATGAAATTCGTTGGATGGTCAAACAACTGCGACAGCAAACCTGGAAAAAGGAACTCAATGAAAATGACTAAAATCAAATCCATCTTTCAATTTATTTTAACTACGGGGTTAGTATTATTCACTCTGAATGTAATGGCTAAGGAATCTGCTCTCCCTGGTTGTAGTGGTAATGTGGGCATTGGTGATCGTGGCGTTATTATTGAACGAACAACTGGTTCAATAGTGGTAGTTAATAATACCACAATGGAAGTATTGTGCCGTATTAAGGGGCTGGGTGATCTTTCTCATGCGTCGGTGGTTTATTCACGAAATGAGCAATTTGCCTACGTGTTCGGTCGTGATGGCGGTCTGAGTAAAATTGACATTCTAAACGGTAAACTTATCAAACGAGTTATTCAGTCAGGCAATGCTATCGGTGGTGCCATATCTCAGGATGGAAAAGTGGTAGCGGTTTCCAACTATACGCCCGGAGGTGTGAAACTATTTGACAGCAAAACTCTGAAACTACTTTCGACCATAAAAGCCATCACTCCGCAAACACCAAAGGGTTCAAAAGTTATTGGTCTCACCGATGCCCCGGATAATCGTTTAATTTTCAGTCTCTATGATGCAGGGGAAACCTGGGTAGCCGATATCAGCCATCCCGAAAAACCGATCATAAAAAAATATCATAAGGTGGGGAAACTCCCTTATGATGGTCTGATTTCACCCGATGGACGTTTTTACATTGCCGGTCTTTTTGGTGAAGATGGTTTAGCAA
>DRNA01000114.1 GCA_011322365.1 Aeromonadales bacterium
CAACATGGCTGACATGATATTGGCGGCATCGTTGTTAGTAACGGCAATAAATACATCCATCTGATCAATATTTTCATCGCGAAGCATATCGCGGTCGGAGGCATCACCGTTTAATACTACCGAATGATGCAGTTTTTCCGCAAGCTGCGCAGCCCTGACTTTATCGCGTTCAATAATTTTGACCTGATAATTTTTTTCCAGTGCTTTTGCCAGACCTTCCCCTACATGGCCACCGCCAGCTATCATAATATGCTGATAGGGATTTTCCAGACGCTGTAACTCCCCCATGACTTTTCGAATATGGGGTCTGGCAGCGATAAAAAAGACTTCATCGTCTGCTTCAATAACTGTCTGGCCGGTAGGTTTAATAGGACGTCCACGTCTGAAAATAGCGGCAACACGGGTTTCTACGGTTGGCATGTGATCTTTTAAAGCGGCGATAGCATGACCCACCAGAGGCCCACCGTAATAAGCCTTAACGGCTACCAGCTGTAATAATCCACCTGCAAAATCGAGTACCTGAAGCGCTCCGGGGAAACTGATGAGTTTTTCGATGTAATCGGTGATAACTTTTTCGGGGCTGATAACCACGTCCACGGGAAACACTTTTTTATCGAATATCTTTTGTTTATATTTTAAATACTGAGGTGAACGTACTCGGGCAATTTTCTTTGGTACATGGTAAAGATGGTGAGCGATTTCACAGGCAACCATATTGGTTTCATCACTGTTAGTTACCGCAATCACCAGATCCGCATCTTCAATTCCAGCGCTTTGCAAAATATCCGGGTGAGCACAATGGCCGGCAATGGTTTGTAGATCGAGTTGATTAGCCAGATCCCTGAGCTGTACATTATCGCGATCGATAATAGTGATATCGTTATCTTCAGTAGCAAGGTTTCTGGCTAATGTTCCACCTACCTGCCCTGCACCCAGGATGATAATTTTCATAAAGTTACCAACTGTAATATCTGTTAAATATGCGCCTGATTGATAGTTTATGCTGAAGACACATAATATTCAGATCAGGTTGTAGCATTTTTTTGCAAAACTGCATAATAAAATCCGTCCATATCGTTCCAGGCGGGAGGAATTTGCCAGCCATATTTTGCAGATAATGGCTTTTCATAGCTAATTTCCAGCTCAACAGCATTGGGGTGATGCTGTAAAAACCAGTCAATCTGCTGCTCATTTTCCTCTTTAAAAACAGAACAGGTAGCATAAGCCAATAAACCGCCATCGGCCAGCAAAGGCCAGAGTGCTTGTAGAATGGAACGCTGAGTGTTTACCAGTTCAGCGATATCGGTATTTCTACGTAATAATTTAATATCAGGATGTCGTCGAATAACACCTGTGCCGGAACAGGGAGCATCAATTAAAATGCGATCAAAAGGCTTTCCATCCCACCAACTTGTCACTTCGGCTGCATCAGCAACAATTAATTGGGCAGACAGATTTAATCGTTTTAAGTTATCGGCCACTTTTTGCAGGCGGTCAGCGTCTTTATCCAATGCCACACAGTGAATTTGTTCAGGTTTAAAATAATGTTGGGCGGTTTCGAGTAAATGCCCGGTTTTGCCACCCGGTGCCGAACAGGCATCGAGAACACGTATTTCAGAGCGTTGGGCCAGTTGATCGAATTGAAGCAATCTGGCTGCCATCTGGGCGGCAGCATCTTGAACGGAAACTTTACCTTCAAAAAAGCCAGGGAGTTTTTCAACTGAAAGCGGTTGTTGTAATATTAATGCGTCGGTGGCGAGATTATGAGCCTGGCAGTTAATGTCATTATCTTTGAGCGTTTGCTGGTAATCACTAACAGAGGTTTGAAGTGTATTTACTCGGAGGGTCATTGGCCCCTGAATGTTGCTGGCCCGCATGATTTCGTCAGCTTCTTCGGGCCAGTCATTATTTAATCTTTTCCAGATCCATTTAGGAAAAGCGTGTTCTGCCCAGGGTTGAGAGGCCAAAAGCTGTGCTGGCCACTCAGGTTCTCTTTGCAATCGCCTCAAAATGGCATTAATTAGCCCTTTAGCCCAGGTTTTTTTTAATATTTTACAAGCCGATACCGTTTCTGAAATGGCCGCATGAGCAGGAACTCGACTTTCCAGCAACTGAAACATTCCCAATGCTATTAAAGCCTGAATATCACCATCTGAGCTTTTCATGGGTTTTTTTAAGGCATCGTTAATCAGTGCCTGCCATTTTGGATAAAAGCGTAGAGTGCCAAAACATAATGCCTGTAATAAACTAGCATCAGCGGCGGAGTATTGTGACTTTTGTCGATATTCATCCAGTAATTGAGTTAAAGAGTGTCCTTTATAGGCAACCTGAGCCACAATTTGAGCCGCGTTGGCGCGTAGTTTTGCACTCATTGCAGTTTCATACCGGGTTGAAAAAGATCGGTTTGACCACGCATTATATTTGCCACGGCCATTTTCTTCTTACCCGGCAGTTGGATCTGCTCAAGATTCAAAATGCCCTCTGCCGTCTGTACCTGGATCCCCTGCTCTGAAACAGAAAGAATGGTTCCGGGTGGTTGTGCTGTATCCTGGCTATTTTCGTCAATGGACGCATTCCATATACGAAGTGAGTCATCACTTATTTTGCTAAAACACACTGGCCAGGGGTTAAATGCGCGTATCTTGAGCAGTAGAGTATGGGCGCTTTGCTGCCAGTCGATGTGAGCTTCCTGTTTACTCAATTTATGTGCATAGGTAGCAAGTTTTTCATCTTGGGGACAGGTCTTGAGCTGACCTTGGCAGAGTGCTGATAATTGCTCAACTAATAAATTGGCGCCCAGTTCGGCCAGTACATCATGTAATTCGCCAGCAGTTAACGTATCAATGGCGGTTTGAGAGCAGCAAAAAACGGGGCCGGTATCCAGGCCTTTCTCCATCTGCATCAGGCAAACGCCGGTTTTTGTGTCACCGGCAGCAATGGCTCGTTGAATGGGAGCAGCACCGCGCCATCTTGGTAATAAAGAGCCATGCACATTTACACAGCCTCGGCTGGGGATAGTTAATACCCTTTCAGGCAGGATCAGGCCGTAGGCAACTACAATCATTAATTCTGGAGCTAACAATTGTAGTTGTTTTATCGCTGCTTCATCTTTAAACGATAAAGGTTGGTAGATCGGAATATCATGTGCCAGAGCAACTTGCTTGACGGCCGAGGCAGTGAGTTTTTTACCCCTGCCAGCAGGTCGGTCGGGTTGTGTGTAAACAGCAACGGGGATCTGGTTGGCATCAATCAATGCCTGAAGATGGATAGCGGCAAAATCGGGTGTGCCAGCAAAGACAAAACGACAATCAGTTTTTGAGTGGCTCAAAAGATTCTCCGGCTATAATGCCTGCTTTTCAGCTTTACGGTGCTTTTTTTCAAGTGTTTTGCGTATGCGCTGGCGTTTGAGCGAGCTGAGGTAATCAACAAACAATTTACCTTTAAGGTGATCCAGTTCATGCTGAATACAAACCGCAAGCAATTCATCCGCTTCCAGAGTAAACGTTTCACCCTCGAGATTTTGTGCCTTAAGGCTAACAGCATCGGCCCGTTCCACTTCGGCATAAATACCGGGAAAAGACAGACAGCCTTCATCCATGGTTTCTACACCACGATGTTCAATAATTTCTGGATTAATGAGTACCAAGGGATCACTTTTGTCTTCAGAAACATCAATGACGACAATACGCTTATGGATATTGACCTGAGTAGCAGCCAGACCAATGCCCGGAGCGGAATACATGGTCTCGAGCATGTCTTCGGCAATCTGCCGAATTTCGTCATTTATTTCAGTAACTTCCTTTGCTACAGTGCGTAATCTGTCGTCAGGATATTCAAGTATTTTTAATAAAGCCATAATTGTGTGACGCAAGTTCTGGTTTTTCTTGCAGTTTAACTGCTAAGATGTTGTTTATATGGGCAATGATTGGATTTATCTACTATACTCCAATCAACGATTTCTGGTTGATCATACTATAAATCTGCTTTAGGTGCGCCAGTAGAAGTTATTTGTTTTAAAATTTGTGCATTTTTATTGCAGGAGAAGGAAAGGATTTATGAAAAAATGGGCTATGAAGGGGGTTCTGGGTTTAGTTATTGGACTATCCCTGACTTTCAGTGCTTTTAGTGCAGTTGAGTTACGCAATAATCACCCCGATGTGTATGTGGTACAAAAAGGTGATACGCTCTGGGATATTTCCGCAGAGTTTCTGGTAAAACCCTGGTTATGGCCCGAAATCTGGACCGTCAACCCCCAGGTGGCTAATCCGCACCTTATCTACCCCGGTGATGTATTAAGCCTGGTGTATATTGGTGGCAAGCCCAGAATAGTGAGAAAGCCCGGTGTGATAAAGCTTTCCCCGCAAATGCGTGAAATTTCCAGAGGCCAGGCCATTCCGGCGTTGCCACTTGAACGAATTAAACCTTTCCTTGTTGGTGCAAGAGTGGTATCGGAAGAAGAACTTAATAGCGCCCCTTATCTCTTAGCCAATGATGGCGACCATCTGGTGGCAGGTAAAGATGTGCGAATTTATGCACGAGGAATCAACCAACCGGAAATTCAGGCAAGTTATGCCCTGTTTCGTCCGGGCGACGAATATCGTGATCCGGTTACAGATGAGCTGTTAGGTCGAGAAGCTATCCATCTGGGTGCTGCCCGAGTAGCCAGAGCTGGCGATCCGACTACTTTAGATATCACTGAATCGGTTCAGGAAAGTTTAAAAGGTGATCGTCTATTACCCATCGACGAACAACACCTACAACCTTATTTCTTCCCCCATGTGTCCAAAAAGAAAATGGACGGGCAGATTATTTCTGTTTACGAAGGCGTAACCCAGATTGGGCAATATAATGTAGTTATTATAAACCGCGGCACACGGGAAGGTATGGAAGTCGGTAACGTCTTTACCGTAATGAGCCGTGGCGCAACAGTAAAAGATGATATCGCCGGTGAGCGCCGAATAAGCAAAGATAACTACAGTGCCATTAGTGAATTCGGCAAATCGATAATAGGTCAGGGCACTTCGGATGAAGTAAAACTCCCCGACGAAGAGGCCGGTGAAATCATGGTATTCAGAACCTTCGACAAAGTAAGCCTGGCACTGGTAATGACCGCCACAAGACCCATGCATGTTTACG
>DRNA01000115.1 GCA_011322365.1 Aeromonadales bacterium
AAAAGAGCTTCAAAAATTATTGAAGGTGTGGTCATTAAAGCTGAATTAATTCCAACACCTGGATTTGACCGAACAGTTAAATATACATTCAAGATAGATAAAATCTACAAAGGTAAAACAGGAAAAGTTTTAAGTGTTTTCACTTCCGCTGAATCCGCTACTTGTGGTACTACTTTTGATGTTGGTTCCAAATATGTGGTATTAGTTGAAAAGAATAACCAGGTCGGGCTTTGTGGTGCTCAGGAAAAATGGTATGACTCTAAATGGAAAAACAGGATAGATATCCAGCAGAATGGACTTTTGCAGGAATTAAGGAAATAATGTCTTAAAAAACATGCCTCTACATTTATTCAGTTGTATTGTTATTCGACGAATTCATACAATATTAAGATAATAATGGCTTGTTATCAAACCAATGAATTGTCATCCCGACCTTGTGGAGGAATCTTGAAACTTTAAGATCCCTCCACAAGGTCGGGATGACATGGAGCTCATTGACTAATCTGAGTTAACCGCATAGGCATTTAATAAAATTATTTTCCTGAAGGTGAAAATGGAACAAGAAAATCATACTATAAAAAAATAAAATTGCCTTCTTCCTGGAATTGGCTCAACCTAAATCCTTTAATCGCTCCCACATCTCATCCAACATCAGATCAGCACAGGCCCCCGGTGAAACTCTTTCATTAAGGCTTTGCTCGGGCGTTCGTTGTTCCAGTTCATCATAACGTTCGACTACCTGTTGGTAGGCGTCTCTGAATGGCATGCCGGAGGCTGAAAGTTCAATAGCCAGATCGGTGGCGTACATGGGCGTTTTTATGGCTTTTTTTAAGGATGTTTTATTTAATGTGGTATTGGTGATCACCTGAGGAAATAAAGCCAGCGTGTCCATACCGCGTTTTAATGCTCTGAGTAAGGGTGCTTTGGAAAACTGGAGATCTCTCTGATAGCCTGACGGTATTGAAAGTAGAGATTCAAGTTCAACAGTTGCACCCTGTACTACTGCATAACTACCTCGCATAAGTTCAATCAGATCCGGGTTTCTTTTATTGGGCATGATGGAACTACCGGTGGTCATGTCATCGGGTAGTGAAACAAAATCAAATTCTGCGGTGGTGAAAAGCGAGAGATCCCAACTGTAACGGCGGATATCCAACAGGCATTGAGACAGTGCTGAAAGTGCGGCGAGCTCAAATTTTCCCCGACTATTTTGTGCATAAATGGGATTAATTTGTAATCGCGAAAAGCCCAGTTCTGTTGTAGTGAGCTCCCTGTTTAAAGGTAAGTTCACACCATAACCGGCAGCGGTACCTAATGGGTTTGCATCTATCCATTGTTGGATGGATTGTATATAGGCGAGGTTGTCGATCATGGCTTCGGCAAAGGCAGCAAACCACATACCACCACTGGAGACCACCGCCTGTTGCAGGTGGGTATAGCCCGGCATGGGTGTAGTTTTATAATTTTCTGCCTGCTTTAAACAGGCTCGAGCCGATTCTTTACTAAAAGAAGCCATTTGCTCGAGTTGCTCTTTTAAATACAACCGCAATGCCACCAGCACCTGGTCATTTCGTGAACGACCAGTGTGTACACGTTTACCACTATCCCCCAGTTTTTCTACCAGATAAGATTCAATTGCCGAATGACCATCTTCAAAACGGTTATCCAGTTGAAACTTTCCCTGCTTAAATTCTTCTGCCAGTTCATCGAGATATTTCAGCATTTCAGTAGCCTCTACATCCTTTAATATATCAATTGAAGCCAATCCCCTGACGTGGGCTTTTGTTGCCTGAATATCAAACAGAAAAATTTCCCGATCCAGAATGATATCTTCACCGGCCATATAATCCATGATTTGTTCATCGATAGTGGCTTTACTGTTTTTTTGCCAGATTGGTGCACTCATTTTATTATACCTCAGCGTAATATTTTATGATTTATTCATCATCGATATTTATATTATCAAACCAAAATATTTTAATCAGTTGGCTTGCAATATAATCAATATAAGTATTGTCATCCCGACCTTGTGGAGGGATCTTGAATCTTTAAGATCCCTCCACAAGGTCGGGATGACACCTTTTCTGTATATATAACAGAAGTATGTTATTGAATACCCGTTAATTCTTCGAATCCACAAGTCAGATTAATATTTTGTAACGCCTGACTGGCGGCACCTTTTAATAAATTATCCAGCACACAGAAAATGGTAGCCTGTCTGCCATCTTCTTTTAATGATATACCACCGATAATGGCATGGTATTTATTTTGAACATGGTGCACTTCGGGTATGTCTTTCTCTACCTTAACCAGCGGAGAATTTTTATAAAACTGATCGAAAAATTCGCTTAATTCTTCAGTAGTCCAGGCCCGGGATAGGTGCAAATGTACGGTCATGCTTATGCCACGAAAAAAACTCGCCACATGCGGGGTAAATTGAATAGTATTTTCAAGCTGGAAGGCCACTTCTTTTTCATGTAAATGATTCACTGGCGCATAGGGTAGAAAATTATCCTTTAAACGCTGTGGGTTATTTTTATCGGAAGGGGTTGTTCCAGCACCACTGTAGCCGGAAACGCCAAAACAACTCGGCACCTGGCTCAGTTCATTTTTCAGTGGCATCAGCACCAGTTGCATTGCGGTAGCATAACAACCGGGATTACTGATTTTTTTTGTCTGTTGAAAATCAATAGATGATTGTTTTTGAATAATCTCAGGGATCATATAGAGCCAGTTTTTATCAAAACGATAATCAGCCGACAAATCGATAATAAGGGGCTGCGTATCTTCATCTTTATTTGCATGTA
>DRNA01000116.1 GCA_011322365.1 Aeromonadales bacterium
ACGCTTTGGTTCGACAAAATTGTCAGGAACAATTTTGAACGTTGGAGCTAAGCGACAACGGCCCGTAGGGCAAAATACAGGGAAGTATTTTGTAATCCCTCTCTCACCGCCAGATACACAAACCTCCCTGCGGAGGTTTTTTTATTTGTGTGGGATGAGAATTTAATGAAAACGCTTTGGTTCGACAAAATTGTCAGGAACAATTTTGAACGTTGGAGCTAAGCGACAACGGCCCGTAGGGCAAAATACAGGGAAGTATTTTGTAATCCCTCTCTCACCGCCAATTATACCCCTTCTGGCCCAAAATTTATCAATCCCCATGTAAATTAGCCCTTACCCTTCGGCTGCTTACCAATTTTAGCCAACCCTTTGCTAAATCCTTTTAATGACACTGGAATGGCGATCAATTTCCTGTCCATATTGACGAATTTAATTATGAATTTCTCTGATCGTTTCATAACCTGTAACATGGGCTCGGTAAGTACCTTTGCTGCTGAACACCCATCAGTTTCACAAAACTGAAATTGCATTTTCAGAGGTTGCTTATCCAGTTCCATTACTGGTTGGTAAGAAAGTAATACCCCTAACTGCAAAGTGATAAATAGTACGGGCTCTTTCTTTCCGGGAATGTGTTGCACTCTTAAAGACAGGATAGGTGTTTTATCCCCTTTTAAGGTTAAGGTTTGATAAATATGGCAACTTTCCTGTTTATTTTCCAGTAACTCACAATATTCTGTCCAATCTTGAAAAGACTCCCCAATACCCGGCTTTGCACAGGAAAAATTGGCTGAAAATAAACCCATCAGCGCTAAAAAAATTATGGTGGTTTTCGACATACTACCCTTCACTATAGTTATCACTAATGATAAAAATTAACATTCAAATTAAAATCAGGCAACCTCAAATTTCAGGAAATTATCTTTGCATGTTTTTATTAATTAATTCAATAACTTAAAAACCTTTTTTTTATGGGTTCATAACTAGTATTGTCATTATTCATATGGGCGACTATGATTAATGAGTGATTTACATATATACTCAAAATCAAGAAACTATATTTTTTATAAAAAACAAAGGGTTATCGTGGATATCAATCTATTATTAAGACTGATGGCAGAAAAAAATGCCTCTGATTTATTCTTTAGTACCGGTGCACCACCCCATATAAAAATTGAGGGGGTCTCTACCCCTATTGGTCAGGGTGCACTTCCCAGTGGCGCCATAAAAAAAATTGCCTATTCCATTATGAATGATAGCCAGATCCAGGAATTTGAAGAAACCTGGGAAAGTAACTTTGCCTATACATCCGGTGATATCGGTCGATTCCGGGTGAATGTTTTTATGCAACGGGGTGAAGTCGGTATGGTAATGCGCCATATCAAATCAGATATCCCCACCATTGAAGAATTGCATTTACCTAAATCCATTAAAAATCTGGTCATGGAACGTGTCGGACTGGTATTGATCTGTGGCCCAACAGGTTCAGGTAAATCATCAACCCTTGCCGCTATGATAGAACACCGTAATGCTCATGATACCGGTCATATTCTGACCATTGAAGATCCCATTGAATTTCTATATGAGCACAAAAAATCAATTATTGATCAACGTGAAATCGGTGTCGATACCAAAAATTATAGTAATGCACTGAAAAATGCCATGCGAGAAGCACCGGATGTGATCCTGATAGGTGAAATAAGGGACACCGAAGCGATGGAGTATGCATTAAGTTACGCTCAAACAGGGCATCTTTGTCTGGCTACGATTCATGGTAACAACGCCAAGCAGGTATTAGAACGTATCCGTAATTTATTCCCTAAGGAGATGCAGGGGCATGTGATGACCGAGTTAGGTAGTGTTTTGAGAGGTATTGTCTCACAACGGTTAATTAGAAATAAAGAAGGGAAGCGAGTGCCAGCACTTGAAATAACATTGGCAGCTCCTGAAATTATTGAAATAATCCAGCGTGGGAATCTTGATCAATTATCCAAATCCATTGCCAGTAACAAAATGGATGGCATGATTACCTTTGATCAGTCCTTATATGATCTCTATACCATGGGCGAAATTTCACAGGATATGGCACTACATTATGCAGAATCAAAGCATGATCTGAGTCTGAAAATGCGCCTTAGCGGCCAGAAAACTTCTGAAGGCGTGAGTAATCCTTTTAAAACCAAACTATGAAGCTCGACTAACCACGGAAATAAAAAATGGGCGCATAACCCTATGCACCCATTTTTTCCGTCCAGAATCAAGGTTATTTGATCACCAGCTTATCACCTTCACGATCAATAACCACGGTACTATCCGGAGCAAAATCCCCAGAAAGTAGATCCTGCGCCAGTGGATTCTCCAGTTTTTGCTGAATCGCCCGTTTTAGAGGTCTCGCACCATAAACAGGGTCGTATCCTGCTTCGGCAAGTAATGCCAGAGCGTCTTCAGTGACATCCAGATGTATATCCATCTCTTCAAGCCTTTTGGCTAATCTCTCCACTTGAATTTTTGCAATTTTCTTAATCTGCTCAGCGGCCAACGGATGAAAGACCACAATATCATCAACGCGGTTAACAAATTCCGGTCTGAAATGATGACCTACAATTTCCATAATAGCCTCTTTGATTTTACTGTAATCTTCTTTATCACGCGTCATTTGCTGAATGACATCTGAACCTAAATTCGAAGTCATAACAATCACCGTATTTCGAAAATCAACTGTACGCCCCTGTCCATCGGTCAAACGACCATCATCCAATACCTGCAACAGGATATTAAATACATCAGGATGCGCTTTTTCCACTTCATCCAGTAAGATAACCGAATAAGGCTTACGTCTTACTGCTTCTGTAAGGTAACCACCTTCTTCATATCCTACATATCCAGGAGGCGCTCCGATTAGACGAGCAACAGAATGTTTTTCCATAAACTCTGACATATCAATTCGCACCATAGCCTCTTCGGTATCAAATAAAAATGAGGCAAGGGACTTACACAATTCTGTTTTACCTACTCCGGTTGGTCCCAGAAATAAAAAGGAACCATTAGGCCGATTCGGATCAGCTATCCCGGCGCGAGAACGCCTGATAGCGTTAGATACCACTTCTACCGCTTCATTTTGCCCAATAACTTTTTTATGTAATTCTTCTTCCATGCGCAGTAATTTGGCCTTCTCACCTTCCAGCATTTTAGATATAGGAATACCTGTCCATGCCGAAATCACTTCGGCGACTTCTTTCTCAGTCACCTTGTTTCGAAGTAATGTCATATCCTGCATTTCTGCCTGAGCGGCCATATCCAGCTGTTTTTCAAGCTCTGGAATTCTGCCATATTGTAATTCTGACATTTTGGCCAAATCACCAGCACGATTGGCCATTTCCAATTCCTGACGTGCACGCTCCAGCTCTTCTTTGATGGTTTGAGAACCATGTAAAGCCGCTTTTTCAGCTGTCCAGACTTCATCTAACTCGGCGAACTCTTTCTCAAGTTTGTCGATCTCATCCTGCAATATATTTAAGCGTTTTTTTGAACTGGCATCCTTTTCCTTTTTGAGCGCTTCTTTTTCAATCTTTAACTGAATCAGGCGTCGTTCAAGTTTATCCATTACTTCAGGTTTGGAATCAATTTCCATACGAATGCGACTGGCCGCCTCATCTATCAAATCAATGGCTTTATCCGGTAGCTGTCTATCAGTGATATAACGCTGAGACAGATTGGCCGCAGCAACAATAGCCGAGTCAGTAATATCAACACCATGGTGCAACTCATATCGTTCTTTCAGTCCTCTTAATATGGCAATGGTATCAGCCTCAGAAGGTTCTTCTACCAACACCTTCTGGAAACGTCTCTCCAGCGCTGGATCTTTCTCGATATATTTACGATATTCATCCAGTGTAGTGGCACCAACACAATGCAACTCGCCCCTGGCTAATGCAGGTTTGAGCATATTCCCGGCATCCATGGCACCTTCCGATTTTCCAGCACCCACCATGGTATGGATCTCATCAATAAACAGGATGATCTGTCCTTCCTGTTTTGATAAATCATTCAATACAGCTTTCAGACGTTCCTCAAACTCTCCACGGAATTTTGCACCAGCAATCAGAGTACCCATATCCAGCGATAACACCCGCTTGCTTTTCAGGCCTTCAGGAACTTCACCGTTAATAATACGTTGAGCCAAACCTTCAACAATAGCCGTTTTACCCACTCCAGGTTCACCTATGAGTACCGGATTATTCTTGGTTCGACGTTGTAACACCTGAATAGCTCGACGGATCTCATTATCCCGGCCAATAACCGGATCAAGCTTACCCTGCTCGGCGCGCTCGGTTAAATCAATGGTAAAACGTTCCAGTGCCTGTCGCTGTTCCTCAGCATTGGGGTCGTCAATAGACTGCCCACCACGTACTTTCTCTATTGCAGCTTCCAGCTGACTCTTATCAGCACCAGCTTCTTTATAAGCCTTTCCAAGGGCTCCTCGATCTTCAAGTGCTGCCAAAGCAAACAGTTCACTTGAAATATATTGATCCTTCCGTTTTTGCGCCAGTTTGTCACAAACATTTAAAAGACGCGCCAGATCATTAGATACATGGACATCACCTTCAGTACCTTTAACCTGAGGCAAGTTATCCAGGATTTCTGCCAGACTTAGTCTAAAACGATTTACATCAACATTAGCCAGACCCAGCAGATGTCTTACCGAACCACCATCTTGATCAAGCAAAGCCATAAAAAGATGGGCCGGCTCAATCATCTGATGATCTCGACCCAATGCTAATGATTGTGCATCAGCGATTGCCAGTTGAAATTTACTGGTTAATTTATCCATTCTCATTGTATCCCCCTTAAGTGTTTAAACACCTAAATTAAAATTTTCACCTGGCGATATAATGGGGACTAAAACACTTTTTACAAGGCGAAACAGGGTATAAAATATGAGTCAAATATTGCTATTTTATGAAGGGAAAGTACTATTTTCCCAATAGTTTAAGTCCGATTTTCTGGCGCATCTCCTTATCCACTTTTGTACCTGCCGGTATTAACTGCAAAAACTCAAGTTTGGCTCTTGCCGGAAATAGTAGAGAGCGGAAAGTACTCCCCGGAGCACGTACCCCTGTTAATCTAAAACAGGCAATTGGGCAGTTAACCAGCTCAGCCAGTTTAAATACCCCCTGTTTTAATGGTTTGTGGGGCTCAGTATCCAGCTGCATGCCACCATGAGGAAACAGTGCTACTGCTTCATTGTTTTTCAATCGCCGGATGGCTTCTCTAAAAGCTTTTTCCACTCGCCCATCCCGATCAACCGGAATACATCCAGCAGGTTTTAACAGCCATTTAAAATAAGGCCTTTCATATTCTTCTTTCGCCACCAGAAATCTTAACGGACGTGGAGAAGCAGCGCTGATAAGTAAGGGGTCCAGCGCACTCATGTGATTACATATCAGCAATACCGGACCTTCAGGGAGTTTAAAAGGTGTAATATCCAGACCATGAACAAAATGACAATAAAAACGATTCCAGCCTTCGAACCAGTTGATAAAGCGACTTCCCCAATTTACTCTATGGTATATTATTCCCATGCTGAAAATTAACACAAGTACCACTAAAATAATTATCAGGGTTAACAAATTTTGAGTCATTAATATTAATCCAGCCAGATAAAACTTAACATACGACCGGTAACGGCTTCGCGACGATAGGAATAAAAATAATCCTCTTCAGCAAAGGTACAACGATCACCACCTGTCAACTGATTTACACCACATTGAGCCAGTTGAAGTCGAGCCAGACCATAGAGATCAGCTCGATATCGGTTGTCTATATCTCTTTGGAAATAATGATCAAGTTCCGACAAAGTATCAACATGAGCTATAAAAGCCTGTCTCACATCATTACCTACCTGATAATTTTCCTGACTGATACAGGGTCCCATCCAGGCATGAATTAGTGAGGTTTTAACCGGGGCAGTTTCTACTAATTTCTTCAAAATCCCTTTGGCCAGACTACGCCAGCCGCAATGTGCGGCAGCTATCCAGCTACAGTCTTCTGCCACCAACAATACCGGCAGGCAATCGGCGGTCATGATAGCTAAAACCTGCTTTTTCTGATAACTATAACTGCCATCGGCCTTTGTTATGAAGTGCTGTTCTGACAGAGAAGGCGTGTTTTCCGAATTGACCTCGATAATATCGTCACCATGAACCTGATCTAACCAGAATGGCTCCGTTGGAAACTGTAATTGTTGTTTAACCCAGGCCCGGTTATTTCTGACCGTCTTTGCAGTATCTCCCACATGAAGCGCCATATTGAGACTATTCCAGGGCGGCAAACTAAAATTTGACCCTGAAGCTTCCTGCGTCCCGGATTTTTCACTGGTAAGATGTAAATGTGGTGCTCGAAAAGTGGTCCCTGCATGTACATGTTTCAGATTAAAATCAGCCCTCAGATAAATTTCAGATATCAATGTTTGGCTCCAATATCCTGCTCCATTATTTCAAGCAACTGTTTAAAATCATCAGGTAAGTCAGCTTCCCACTCAATCCACTCATGTGTAGATGGATGTATTAACCCCAACTTTCTGGCATGTAGTGCCTGTCTTTTAAAATGTCTGAGAGCATTTGTCAGAGCTTCACCTGCCCCCGCCGGTATCATCAGACGTCCACCATAAACCTGATCACCGACCAGAGTATGGCCAATATGTTTCATGTGCACACGGATCTGATGGGTTCTGCCGGTTTCAAGTTTTACCTCAAGCAATGAATGGGCTCGAAATTTCTGTTTCAGTTGATATTGGGTAATGGCTTCTTTTCCAGACGCTACCACAGCCATTTTTATCCGTTGGTGAGGATGACGCCCAATAGGTGCATCCACGGTACCTCCCACAATCATTTTCCCAGAAACCAGTGCCTGATATTCTCTGGCAAAAGCTCTCTGTTGCAATTGAGTGGTCAGGTGGTGGTGTGCTTTCAGGTTGCGAGCTACCACCAGTAAACCGGTAGTGTTTTTATCAAGACGATGGATGATACCGGCTCTTGGTAGCCCTTCAAGTTCTGGATAGCGATGCAATAAACCGTTAACCAGCGTTTTGTCACTGTTTCCCGTGCCGGGATGTACTACCAGTCCTGCCTGTTTATTGACTACAATTAAATCAGTGTCTTCATAAGTAATATTCAATGGCAGTGATTGAGGTTGCCACTGGCCAGCGGCTTCAATTTCGGCATCAACCTGAATCAGTTCCCCACCTGCAAGGGAAAAACGGGGTTTCTTCTGAACATCACCATTAATGGTAATATTCCCCTGCTTTAACCATTGTTGCAGGCGAGAACGGGAATAGTCCGGGAACATCTCGGAAAGTACCACGTCGAACCTTTTTTTAGCCACATCCATGGGCGCCTCTGCCTGTAACTTGATTTTTTCTTTATTCATGGGGAACCCGATTATATTCTGTTAGTCATACACGACTGTAATAGAGACCCAGAATACGTGTATACCCGTTCTACTTGAAGATGCAGATTTACAGGTATAAATAACCATTTTTGCACTCAACGTTAATGTATTTCAGAGATGGATTAAAAAAGTGTCTCATTTATACCCATATTTTACATGACGAAGTGCTTTGACACTACCACTGTTGTACTGAGTCAGGTAGAATATGCTCAGTTTTACTAAGGCAAACCCACATTATTAAATTTATGAAATTTTCTACTCTCACTATTAGTGCCGTTATTCTGCTGTTATTAACAAGCTGTGCAACTACAGAAAAAGAAAAACTCAGTAGTGGCCGGGGATTAACACCGAAACAACTTTATGAAAAAGCCCGTAGTAATATTAAATCCCATAATTTCCGATCTGCTATCGAAAAACTTGAAAGCCTGGATTCACGGTTTCCATTTGGCCCATTTGCCGAACAGGCGCAACTGGATCTGATTTATGCCTATTACAAAAATCGAGATTCCGCTTCCGCAATTTCCCAGGCGGATAGATTTATACGACAACACCCCAGACATGCTTTTGTGGATTATGCCTATTACATGAAGGGACTGGTTAATTTTACTGCAGAAATTGGATTTTTTCAGGAAGCGCTCTCATCCAAACTCTCCGAGCGTGATGCCAGTAGTGCAAGACAATCCTTCAGAAATTTTTCTGAACTGGTGAAAAAGTTCCCTAAAAGTAACTATGCCAATGATGCCAGAAAACGGATGCTCTATCTGAGAAATCGTCTGGCTCAATATGAATTACATGTGGCTCGTTACTATATGTCCAGAAAAGCCTACCTTGCTGCGGCTAACAGAGCTAAATATGTTATCGAGCATTATCCTCGTTCAAACCAGGATGCTGATGCACTTTCCATTATGGTAACCGCCTATAATATTCTCGGTTTGCCCACTTTAGCAGAGAAAGCCAGACGAACGTTGAAATTGAATTACCCCAATTATCAATTTGATGACAGTTAAAAAATACCGGCCTGATTAGCAGGCGAAAAGAAAATTACTCCTGGCACTCTTCGTGGTTATATTGCCTGTTCGTTTTCTTCTCCAGTTCTTACCCGGATTACTTTTTCAACGTCACTGACAAAAATTTTTCCATCACCAATTTTGCCGGTTCTGGATGTTTCTACAATGGTATCAACACATTGCTCGGCTATGGATTCAGTTACAACGATTTCAATTTTAACTTTCGGCAGAAAATCAACCATATATTCAGCACCACGATAAAGTTCAGTATGGCCTTTTTGCCGACCAAATCCTTTCACTTCAGTGACAGTCATACCATTAATGCCGATCTCGGATAAGGCTTCTCTTACATCATCCAGCTTAAAAGGTTTTATGATTGCTGTAATTTTTTTCATTCTGATTTACCTTTAATCATATTTGTGAATTCATTTTTTAATCACTTTCGGAGAAATGAGTGGTTGTTTACGATAAGCCGAGGTGATGGGATAACGATGATCTCGTCCAAAAGCTCTTGCCGTAACACGTACACCCGGAGGTGATTGCCGTCTTTTATGTTCGTTGATATCCACCAGTTTGATGACTCTCTCCACCACTGCCCCATCATATCCCAGTTTTACAATATCAGCATAACTTTGTTCTTTTTCAATATATTCGGCCAGAATCACATCCAGTACCGGGTAAGGTGGAAGGCTATCTTCATCAATCTGATCAGGTGATAGTTCGGCTGACGGTGGTCGGGTGATAACGCGATCAGGTATAATCTCTCGTTGCCTGTTACAATATCGCGCTAATTTAAAAACATCCATTTTAAATACATCTTTCAGAACAGCAAAACCTCCCGCCATGTCACCATAGAGTGTGGCATAACCCACTGCCATTTCGCTTTTATTGCCCGTTGTTAATACAATTTGTCCAAATTTATTGGAAATTGCCATCAAAATAACACCTCGACAGCGGGACTGGAGATTTTCTTCAGTGGTATCTGCTGTGGTTCCTTTCATCAACGGCATCATTTGCTGCATAAAAGCATCATAAATGGGTTCGATGGATATGACTTCATATTTTACTCCAAGGTTTTTGGCTTGCGTTTGTGCATCTTCCAGGCTCATAGATGAAGTATATTTAAATGGCATCATTACCGCTGTTACCTGTTCTGCACCTAGAGCATCCACAGCAATAGCTAACGTAAGAGCGGAATCAATCCCACCTGATAATCCTATAACCGCACCTTTAAAACCATTTTTTTGCACATAATCCCGAACACCTGTGACCAGAGATTGATAAAGTTCAGCTTCACCGGTTAAAATTTCTGCATTATCTGAAGAATTAAATAATAGTTTTCCCTGTTGTAATTCAACCACAGCTGAAAGTTCTACAAACTGCCCCAATTGCATCAGCTGATGACCATTGGCATCAAAGGCCATTGAAGCACCATCAAAGACCAGTTCGTCCTGCCCCCCGACCAGATTGGTATAAATAATCGGGCAATTAAATTGTTGTGCTCGCTGGGTAAGCAACTGTTTTCTTCTGGCTAATTGTCCCTGATGAAAAGGAGAAGCATTGGTGACCAGTACCAGTTCCGGTTTTAATGCCTGCAATTCAGTTACCGGTTTTTCCTGCCAGATGTCTTCACAAATCAACAGGCCAATTCTAGTATTCCGGTATTCAACTACGACACTTTCATGCCCTGGGGAAAAATAGCGAACTTCATCAAAAACCGAATAATTAGGTAGAGCCTGCTTAGAATATTGATGCAGTATCTTACCCTCAGCGATAAATGAAATTGCATTATAACGCTGTCCTTCTTTAATTATTGGATGACCTATGACTACTGCCAGTTTTGCCAGCTCAGTGGCGTGCCTGATTTCCTCCAGGGCGTGTTCTACTCGTTTGTACAGTTCTTCTTTAAACAATAAATCTTCCGGGGGATAACCAACAAGGGTCAACTCTGGAAAAACAATAATGTCAGTAGAAAGCTGGGGGGGTTGTTTATCATTTTCGGTAGTTGATGCATGAGTCGATATGGTTTTCAGAACCATATCAGTATTGCCTTTAACATCACCAACCAGAAAATTTTTTTGAGCTACTAATATTTGCAAAATAAAGTCCTGAACATTTTCCAAGATTTCAGACAGGGTAAATTAACTGCCCATATTGTCTGTCTGACAATAATTGAAATCAATATTGTCAGGGCATGCATGTGAATTGTTAATGCCCCTGGCGTATTTTCGCTAATCTTAATCAGTTTGCATAGCTTTTATAGAAGATTATTAGCAGATATTTGCCTGGACAGGTTTCTGATGTGGCGGGAAATAGCACCCGGAATATCGCCCAATCCCCTTGCTGAATTGGCTATTAGCAACTAATCTTCAGTATATACCCATGATACCTGAAGATGCAGGTTTCAGTGGGAATTAAAAGCACTTTAGGCAAGGCGTAGATTGAAGGCAATGGTTATTCCATTGGTGAAATCAACAACGCAGAATAAAGTGCTTTTAAACCCATCGTAGAAGCGTTTTAGGCCATCCACTTCTGCGTTGCATGAGCTTACAATAGAACGACTATTGCCTCACTCATGCGCCTTAAATTGAATGGCCT
>DRNA01000117.1 GCA_011322365.1 Aeromonadales bacterium
GAGGGGTAACTTTATTCCAGTCCTGATCATTTTCATCCAGTTGCCTGACTAATTCCAGACAATCTTCAAAGGCGCAATTCATTCCCTGTCCGTGAAAGGGAACAACGGCGTGGGCGGCATCACCGATAAGTAATACATCGTTATCCAGATGCCAGCGGTTACAACGTACCGTAGCCAGCTGTCCTGTTGGATTTTGGAGGAACATGTTTGTCAAATCGGGTAGTAATGCTAATGTATCTGGAAAATATTTTGCAAAAAAAGCTTCTATGGCCTGCTCATTAGTTAATGATTGAAAACTTTCCACACCAGTTTCAGGTAAAAATAAGGTCACGGTAAAACTTTTGTCTTCATTAGGCAGAGCTATTAACATAAACTCACCTCGTGGCCAGATGTGAAGGGCATGGGGCTCCAGAGCAAATTCATTATTGAACGGTTGAAAAGTGAGTTCTTTATACCCATGGTCAAGTTTATTTATTTTAAAGATGGCATCAGCATCATTTTCAAAATGGTTTTTTAAAGCCGACCGCACAATAGAAGCTGCACCATCAGCACCAATTAATATATCGTAATGATGAACCTCAACTTTGTTGTCAGTGGTGTACTGTATTTGTTTGTTACTAAAATCAACTTCTGATATTTCGCTATTAAAATGTAATTTCACCTGGCCCGTTGATTCAGCTTTAGTCATTAATATTTTATTCAGTTCTCCACGGGAAACCGAATAGATCACTTCGTGTGGCTGCTGTCCATATTTCTGTAAAGTTTTCTCACCGGACAAGTCATGGATCATTCTGCCTTCCATCGTGGTTAAAATGGGTTTGATTTCAGACATAACGCCTGCAGCTTCCAGTGGAGTTATACCTCTATTTGCCAATGCCAGATTAATGGAACGTCCTGCAGAAATATTCTCCACGCGCATATCAGGTCTTTTTTCAAAAACCGTGACCTGATAATTTCTTTGGGCCAGTAAAGTTGCAAGTAATGAGCCGGCAGGCCCACAGCCAATAATGGTTATGTTTCGATTAGTGCTCATGGTATTTTTCTCAGGCCTTTAAACTTTTTGATAATATATCAACAAACTGATAAACGTCGCTAAAACTATTATAAAGTGGAACCGGTGCAATACGGATCACATTCGGCTCACGCCAGTCGGCAGTAACACCAGCATTTTCAATTCGCTGAAATATATCTTTACCCGAATGAGTGTCTGTGGCTATAGTGAGTGAAAGTTGGCAACCACGTTGCTGTTTATTTTCAGGGGTAATAATATGAATTTTATCCGCCAGGGTATCTAATAATAGAAATTCCAGATAACCAGTTAAAAGCATCGATTTTTTTCTGAGAGCAGGCATCCCACCAGCTTCAATAACTGTATCCAGTGCCCCTCGAATTGATGCCAATGAAAGAATCGGAGGGTTACTTAACTGCCAGGCTTCAGCTGATGGGATAGGGTGAAACTCCGATCCCATTTTGAATCGGGTAGTTTTATCATGTCCCCACCAGCCGGAAAAACGGGGTAAATTTTCCCGATGGTGCTTTTCATGGACAAAACAGCCGGCAATAGCCCCAGGGCCTGAATTGAGATATTTGTAGTGACACCAGCAGGCAAAATCCACCTGCCATTGGTGCAGTTGCATTTCTATATTACCGGCAGCATGAGCCAGGTCAAAACCCACCATACATCCTTTATTATGTCCCCATTGGGTGATTTTCTCCATGGGGAAAACCTGTCCGGTATAATATTGAACACCGGGCAATAAAATGAGTGCAATTTCATCACCTGCTTGTTCGATGAGATGTTGAATATCTTGCTCACGAATAAGTTCTTCCCCTGTTCGAGGGGCAATTTTAATCATGGCATCTTCTGGAGAATACCCGTGAAATTTTAACTGTGAAGCAACCGCATAGGTATCCGATGGAAAAGCATGATCTTCAATGAGAATTTTAAAACGCTTTTTAGTGGGGCGGTAAAAACTTACCATCATTAAATGTAGATTGGTAGTGAGTGAATTCATACAGACCACTTCATTTTCTTCAGCACCCACAATATTTGCCATGGGTCTCGCCAGAAATTCATGGTAGGGCATCCAGGGATGCTCAGATTCAAAGTGTCCTTTAACGCCATAGTGCCCCCACTTAATAAGTTCCTCTTCAACGTACTGGCGTGATTTTTCAGGCATCAAACCGAGGCTATTACCACAGAAATAAATTTCATTCTTTTGCTGATGACTTTGCGAGTCCGAAAAATTCGATGAGGACATTTGTGGAATGGTAAATTGGGACTGAAATGAGGCTAAGGCATCTTTGTCATCCATCATCTGTGCAAATTCTAAACTGTTTTTAAAATTAAGGTTATGATGAATATCTGCTTGAACTGACATGGGTTAATTAATCTCGGTTAATGGATAAAGGATCGGGTTACTGGGGATAGCATCTGTTTTCCAACGGGGATGCTGAATATCCAGCAAATAGTGACCATCTTTAATTTGTTGAGGAACAAAAACCATTTCGGTAATGGTTTTATGTTGATGATAATGGTTTTTTTCTGTCTGTCCCTCAGGCTCAATATTCCAGAAAATACGGTGATTACTCAACAGGCCCTCATCATACATACGATCCACCGAGGGTAAATCAACCAGCAGATGTTCAACACCAAGAGCAAAAATAAATTCCATAGCATCATTGCTAAAAAAGGGTGGTTGATATTCAGTACCATATTTTAAAAATCGTTTATCTTCGACATTAGGCAGGGTACGAATAATCAAAGAGTGTAAAAATTCATTATTTTTATTTTGAGATATTGTTCCCAGTTTCTGATGAAGGTCTTTTTGAGTAATAATCTGGTCCATATCTGTTAATGCTGGTTGATAATGCTCAGCTGACTGGATGCCGGAGTTTGGAGACACTGAAATTAACGTGGCGGCTTTAAGTTGATCATCCAGGCAATCTATCAGGGAGTTTTTACTGTTGAGTACGTGACCGATGGATTCGGTGTGCGTACCAACACAATGAGGAACCAGCGTTATCTGCTCACAATTACAACTACTACCCTGTAAGGTATCACCAATAAAATTTCCAATTTTTAATGGTGCTGAAGATGCTATTGGTGAACCGAAATGGTTGGGTTGTTGCCCATCAAAATCCAGTGCAATGGCAATGGAACGAGGAGAAGATAAATCTACTGTGTAGGTTGTATTGTTGATACGGGTTTGTAATAGCATTTCTTAACCCGGTTTATCCATCACTGTTCCACAGTGATTACAGGTGCGATTTTGGATATCACTAAAAAACCGATCAAAAATTGGTGGTAAATCGGTTTCAATATTATTTAAATGGAATGACTCATGATAGAGTTTGTGATGACAGTTATCGCAATACCACATTAACGCATCGTCTTCTTCCGGACGTCGTTTTTGTTCTATTACCAGTCCGATTGAGTTAGCCGCACGTTGTGGTGAGTGGGGAAGCCTGGGAGGAAGTAAGAAAATTTCTCCAGCTTTTATTGGAATATCCTCAGGCTTGCCTTTTTCAAAAACTCGCAGATTCATTTCACCCTCAAGCTGGTAAAAAAACTCCGGGCCTTCGTTGTAGTGATAGTCTTTTCTCTGATTGGGGCCACCTACTACCATGACGATAAAGTCACCTTCATCAAAAACCTGTTTGTTGCCAACCGGAGGTTTAAAAAGATGGCGGTGATCATCAATCCATTGTTGAAAATTAAATGGCATGACATATTTTTTGGCGAGATCAGACATGATAATCTCCCGAATAATTATTCGCACGGACATGAGCGATACATTTTAATTCGATAGCAATGGCAGTTGGTAACGCATTGACTTCAACGGTGGTTCTGCAGGGTTGATTCTCTTTAAAATATTCAGCATATATTTTATTGAAAATGGCAAAATCATCTTTCATATTGGTGAGATAAACTGTGATATCCACCAGATGATCCCAGGGTACATCACAGGCTTCCAGTATCAATTTAACATTTTTAAAAACACTATGACATTGTGCTTCAATATCATAACTGAGAATATTTCCTTCCTCATCCAGAGTAACACCGGGAATGGTGGTACTATCTTTCTGTCGGGGACCAACACCTGAAAGGAACAGCAATTCACCCACCTGAAGCGCGTGAGGATAGGCACCAACAGCTTCAGGTGCCGTTTCAGCATTGTAGCGTGTAGTTGTCATAGTAATTACTCCTTATTATTTGTTTGGTAAAATTCGACACAATTTTTCTTGTCATTCCGATCGGGTTGAGGCATCTTATCCTGAGTCTCAAGATCCTTCAACTTCGTTCAAGATGACAGTCTGTTTTTTTCTAGACTCTAAACTCTAAACTCTAAACTCTAGACTCGTTACTGAATTCCTCGTCATACCGAGCCCCAAACCTTTGTCATTCCGAGCATAGTCGAGGAATCCTATGCTGAGCCTCAGGATCCTTCCACTGCGCTATGCTACGTTCAGGATGACAGACTGTTTTTTTTAACTCGAAACTCGAAACTCGACTGTTATCTCTTTCGCCTCCATCAGTATTTTATACAGACATTTTTGGGTTCTGTAAAAAACTTTAATGCTTCAAAACCACCTTCTCTACCAACGCCTGAATTTTTCATGCCACCAAAAGGTGTTCTTAAATCTCTCAACATCCAGCAATTAACCCAGATAATACCGGCTTCTAATCTATCGGCCATACGGTGGCATCGACTGATATCCTGACTCCAGAGTGAAAAAGCCAGCCCATAATCGGTAGAATTAGCAATTTCTATTGCCTGTTGTTCATCGTCAAATGGGATTAAGCTGGCAACGGGCCCGAATATTTCCTGTTGGTTTGTGGTACAGGTGGGTGACAGAGCATCGATAAGTGTGGGGGCATAAAAATATCCTCTTTCACATCGACCCTCAAGCTTTACTACATGCCCTCCGGTTAAAATAACTCCTCCTTCCGCACGGGCTATGTCTACGCTGGCTTTCACTTTTTCTAGATGTTGTTTTGAAACCAGAGCACCCTGTTGGCTATTTGCTTCAAGCGGGTCGCCTACTTTGAGGTTTTCTATTTTCTCTATCAGGGCTGTTTTAAATTTTTCATAGATGGAACGTTGCACTAAAATTCTGGAACCACATAAACAGATCTGTCCCTGATTAGCAAATGCGGCTCGGGTAACTTCATTCAGGGTAGTTTCCCAGTCACAATCGTCAAAGACAATGGTGGCATTTTTGCCGCCGAGTTCCAGTGAGAGCTTCTTAAACATCGGTGCTGCAATGGAGGCGATTTGTTGGCCCGTTACTGTGCCCCCGGTAAAAGAAATGGCCTTGATTTTTTCATGTGCCACTATAGCTCTGCCAA
>DRNA01000118.1 GCA_011322365.1 Aeromonadales bacterium
CCCTGCAAGTAAGGGCTTGTAAGTATCTGGCCTGGACAGCAACCTCGGCAAAATTTTGTTGTAGTCTGGCCGGTGCATACCTTTACCAGTACGGTTAATTTTAAAGCATTGTGCCGGCCTTAAAATAACCATACAACAAGCCATATCAAACATTAAAGACAGCGACAACCCACTATAGGCCCGCATTTCTGAGCAAATTCCGCGTGTCTACGCACCCGTATGGTAACCCCCTCCAGAAGGACCCAAAGTTTTACAGGAACAGCCTAAACTTATACAGAAACACCCTAATCTTTTACATTCTGCTGATTATGGCTTTCTGGTGAGGATATGAAAGTTATTTTTTATTCTATAATGAGGTTATGGAGGCGTTAATATGAAATACACTATCAGAAAACAGAAGGCGTACTTTACTGGTTATGGCAGCACCATGCAGTTTTCCGGCATGGTTACCCCGTTTGTTTTTGCCATGTATGGCGGTGCTATTGGCTTCTTTGTCGGGCTGATAATCGGTGGTTGCTTTCTGTTTATCGGAAGTAAACAGGCCATTTATTATGTTTGCTCCGGCTGTGGCAATGAGATTGATAAAAAGCAGGATTACTGCCCACATTGCCAAAGCCATATAATTACTTGGCTTCAACAGTTTAAGCATTTGTTAGTTTTACTTAGTCAACAAAGCAGGAAATTATTAAACCATCATGGATAATGTTACCCCGTTTCAGTTCCTTTTTGCTTTTGTAATGGTGCCGGTTCTGTTCATTTTAAAACATTTCACAGACAGTATTATGGTTTCTGCTTTGTTCTGGGTTTACCTTGTATTTTTTATGCTCAGTTTCATTTATTTAATGATTGGTTTATTCAAGTGTAAATAATTTTTGTTACCCCCTTATAGGGCGTAATGCCTGAATAAAAATCGGGGTTCGAATTACCCGTACAGCACAAAACCCTACTGAGGACCCAAAATATTCAGGTTTTATATTAAGCAGTGATGCAGTGAGTTGTTTAATCCCTTCCATTTCATTTGTGATTGTATAAACTGCTCAAGCTGTTGTTTACGCTTATCAGGGCTGTGGGTGATAACGTACAGCTTAAAAAAAGAACATTCTACCCTGCATGTTTTAGCATGGTCACAATCATCACAAGGGCAATAGCTAATATCAAAGCTGGTGGGGTGTCTTGGTTGCAACATAGAATAGCCTTTCTGGTTTGATATAATTACAGTGCTTATGACTATTTATGAGGTATAACTATATTTCATAACACATTGAGTTGTAAATGTTTTATAGTTGAACAACCCTACCTTACACCCTCACTAAATTTAATTTACAGTGTTGTCATTATGTTTTATTGAATTTAAAAAAGCTTCTTCGTTACTATCAAAAGTAGTGGCCAGAACCAGAATCAATTTAAAAATATCATTAAGAAATCCCATGCCTTCATCAACTACAGTTAAATTAAAAATTTTTTCAGCAAAAGGTTTTATTTCACTCAATGCATAATTAATTTGTTTCTCTGATAAATTCATTTGTTTACAAATTTTCTCATAATATTTCAAAATTCCCTGGACATCCTTTACCAAGGTTGCGCGTTTTTTTGGAAAGCTGAGTAAGTCACCCATAATTATGTTTTCCTCCCTTCTTTCAAGGCTTGCCTGACAATGTCATCGCTACCAGCACCGCTTATATCAAACCTGACAGTCACAGGATTTCTATCATAAAAACTTTGGAGTTCTTTTTGTGCTGCAGCTGCATCAGATAACATTAACTCCTTATTTATTTCTGGAGTAATATTTATTCTAGAGGTGCCACTTACTGAACCGTCTGAAACCTCAATATTTTGCTTAACAGTTTGTTCCATAGTTGCCGATTCTGTACCGGAGGCTTTTTTAACAATCTCAGCCGCCTGCTTGGTCATGTTATCAAGATAAAACTGTGAGGCTTTATCACTTTTACGTAATGCTTCGGCTACTCTTACGGCTTCCTGTGCATCCCTAATAGCCTGTTTTAAATCTTCCGGGTTTTTGGAGCTGACATTACGATAGGCATCCTGCATTTTTCTGGCAAGGTCAACGGTTTGCAGGTCTTCATCTGACCCGGTACGTCTGCCAATTTGCGACTCCATGTCGGCGATTGTTTTTTTCAATTCTGAAATTTTTTGTTTTGCGGCTTCCGACTGCTTTTCAATACTGGGTATCATTCCGGTATTGCTTACCGGTTTTTCCGCTTCCTCTCTTAGTTTGGTTAACTCAGTATTTACCTCTGCGCCGCCGGTGGTGTCGTTATTTGATTCTAAATTTGATAATTTTTCATAATATAAAATTTTATCTTTAATTTCTTTTTCTGTGGCTTTTTGTGCCTTTTCTGCATACTCAAGATTTTGCTTTAAATATGCCGCTCTGGTTGGGTCAGTTTCAATTTTTAACTTTTCTTTAAAGTCATCAATTTGTTGCTTATAAAGTTTATTCGATTCTATAAGGTTTTTAGTAGTATCATCATGAGCAACACCCTGCCAGCCGATGTATTTTAAAAATTCGTTCTTGGTTTCAATGACTTTTAGTTTTAATTTCTCCCACTCTAAAATCATAGATGACATACCGACTTCTGACCTATTATTAAGCCTGTCTTGAGCATCTCGGATTAAATTCAGTTGAGTTAAATACGCCTCAGCACTTTTTATCATGTCCTTGCCGTAAATGTCCCCGAGTTTTTTAGCCTTATCAATTATTTTCTGCTGTTCAGTCGCTGATGTTCTGAACATTTCAATTAATTTAACACCCTCGGTATCAACGCCGGCCATGGTCAGGGCCAGCTGTACATTTTCATCTTTTACAGCGGCAATCTTTCTACCATACTCTGCAAATAAATCAGCATTTGATTTTAAATTACCCCTGCTATCAGTGAATTTAATATCAAGCTTTTCAAATGCCTTAACCAGTTCGCCAGTGCCTAATTTTGCCTGTCCAACTCTGCGTGCAAATCTCTGAAAAGCAGTATCAAAGGCTGATACTTCCACTCCGGATGCTTTTGCAACTTCCCTTAACCCCTGTAGTTCATCGGTTGTCAGTCCAAGGCGGCGTGATGCCTTTCCGATATCATCGAGCTTACCAAGTACTTCAACGAGTGATTCACTCATTGAGTTCATCGCCCATATGCCGGCTGTTGCGCCTGCAGTTAATCCAGTAAAGATACTACCAATGGCTTTAATATTCCTGGCATAACCTTCAAGATTTGAGATATTTTGATTAACTTGGTTAAATGCTTTATCTGTTTTATTCTGAGCTGCGAGTACTAATTCAACTTGTCTTTTTGCCATCTTTAATCACCTTATTTTATTTAAAATTACTTATCTGAATAATGCTTTAATTACTTAATATTTACCAATAAATTTTATATTAACGACATCTCTCCTTTAGGTTTTTTCTTAACAGTAGAATGAAAAATTGCTACAAAAAAAGCATTAATTTCATTCAAGTGGGTTTTCTCTATTGGGCTTTTTCTTTTTAATTTTTCCTTCATAAAACAAAGATTGGGGTGTCGGTCTAGCCTTTTTCAGCTGTAGAGATTGACCCCACCCCCCCTATCTATAAATACCGTCCACATAAACCGTTAGCATTATTTAATTATGATCTGTCCGACTTCTCCCCATATCTTGCTGGTCCTTATATCCCAGATATGTGCATCAGATTTATGCACTGCATCAAGCACCGCCTTGGTTATGTTGTCTATATCTGGCTTGCTCTGGTGTGGCTGTCCGTTCATTTGCTGGCGTTTCTTCTTGCTCCATGACTTGGGCATAGGGATCACAAAGATAAGGTGTGCATCGTTCTCAGGTATCATGAGCTCTTGTTCTCTGCACTCATCCTTAAACGCCCAATACCTCATAACAACAGGTCTTTGTTTCCAGGTGTCCGATCGTGTCATCCTGGGCTTACCCATGGGAACAATGTTATAAACTATCTCAGTATTACTCATCAGACAGCACCACCGTTATTACTGCCATTACTGGCCCAGATAAACAACAAAAAACAAATCACTATCACACTGACTGTAAACATCAGGCCACCTCACTTGACTGGTTATAATTCCTTTTAACCATGGTGTATTTTTTCTCCCGGTATATCTTCAAACGCTTTTTATAAGATGAGTAACCGAAACCACAACTATCCACAAGGTCAGCCACATAACAGCCTGTCTTACCGTTGCCGGTACGCATGACCCGGCCAATAGCCTGTAATAACTTTACCCGGCTGGATATTGGGTTAGCCAGGATAAGAGTGGTCCATGCTGTAATATTCAAGCCTTCACCCAGCAGACCGGTGGTGCCTATGGTTAAATTATTATCCCTGATACTTTCCATTAGTACCGGGCGGTTCTTTAACTTGCCATGGATTAAAGTGTGCTCAATACCAGCCATTGCAGATAACTGCTCTGCATGTTCGATACGGTCAACCATTATCAGGGTGGGCACGCTGGATGCTGCTTTATGGGCCAGGGTAATAATTAACCGATTGCGTTCCTCATCATGGGTAATGGCTTTCAGGTAATCATTCCAGCTTTTTACGTTGTAGCCTCTGCCGGTATGGACTGTGGCAATAGTCACCGGCAATACACCACCAGCCGCCTGCACTTCTTCCAGGGTGGTGCTGTCAATAATAGGCCCCAGGCAGCGATTAATTAAAGCATGTAATCCATCTCTCCGGTGTGGGGTGGCTGTCAGGCCATAACGGTATTTGCAGGATAACCGGTTAATAACTTTGTAAAAGGTGTTACTGGGTATGTGGTGGCATTCATCTACCAGCACCAGACCATAATCAAGGGGCTTATCCGGGTTTTTAGACAAGGTTTGCAGCATGGCAATGGTTATATTTTTCTCATCCCACTTACCACCGCCAACAATACCGGCCTCAATACCCATCAGGTTTTTAATTTCGTCTTTCCATTGTTGCTGCAGGTTCTTACTATGAGTCAGTATCAGGGTTCTTTGCTGTCTGTGAGCTATTACACTTAAGCCCAGGATTGTTTTACCAGCTCCGGTGTCAGCCTGCATAATGCCCTGGTCATGCTCAATCGTGTTATCAAATATCCGTTGCTGGTAATCCCTCAGAGTAATATCCATGGTGGGTATTTCTGCCGGTTTGGTATAACGCCGATCATCAATATTACAATCCGGGTACTGTTTCAGCAGTTCATCCAGATAGCCCACGGGAACAATAAGCCCGTGTTCTGTTTGCTGGTAGCTGTAAACATAGGGCGGCAAGTGTCGGTATTGCCTGCCCATACGTTTAGCTTCCTTAATCGCTGGATTGGGATAGCGGTTATCTTCAATGATCTTATTTAATTGCCCGCTGTCCATTCCGGTGATTGTGATTTGATTGTTAATTGTCAGTTTCATACTTTGCCCTAAATGATTCATTATTTTGTCTGTGTGGCGGATTCGGCGGATTGGCGGAAAACCGCATGGTTAAGCCCTTTGCCCTGGCGGATAACTGGCGGAAAAGTGGCGGAAAACATACCAATAAATATAATCACCCAGTTTTCCGCCACCTTTCCGCCACTTAATACCCAGTAATATCAACGCTTTCCGCCAATCCGCCATTTCCGCCACCCTGATTAAAATTTATAATTTTCCATTCAGTTGGATCACCCTTTGTATTTCTCTCCATAATTACCAAATACCCATTACTTTCTAAAACATTCATCAAGCGTCTGGCCTGTTTTACATTTCGCGCACCTGTACCCCTTGGAGCTTTCTTTCCTATTAAGTTGATATTAATAAGGCCGTCTTTATCAATGTTTGTTTTTACCCATTCCAGTAAATCATTAGCCTGCACCATCAGCTTGTTTTCCTGCCCCTTATCCACAATCCACAGAAAAGATTTAAGGTAATACCGGCCCAGCAAGATAGCCCGTTGCATTTGTTCCAGGGTTATTTCTGGTGTGTCCTCAATGGTTGCAAATACACCGGCTATCCTAAGCATATTTTCAGCGGCTTTGGCTGCAGTAGGTTTTATGTGAGGTAATTCACCGTCTTTGCCCAGTTGCCGTTCTATCCGGTTGTAGGCATCAATCCAGACCGCTCTTGCTTCACCGGACGGACTGATATCATTCAGGATTAAATTGCCGTCTTCATCCGTGCTGGCGTTACGGTTCAGTAATCCCGTTATCAGTTCACAATAATTTAAAAAGTATGGGTCACTGGATAAGTCAGATTGCTTATACAATCTTGTTCCGGCCAGACTTTCAGGGTAAGCAATCAGATACCGGGCAATGAACCCCTGACCCAGTAAAACCTTGTCAGTTAGTATTTCATTGGATATGACAGGCTGTATCATTAAGTGAGCAGATAAGCGTCTGTTCTCAAGGTAGATGTTTTCACCATCACCGGCACGGGTGCGATCAATGGCATCCCCGTCCCATAGTTTGGACAGACCGGCGGCAGTTTTTAACAGGTTGTCTTTGTTCATGGCATGGCCTCCAAAAAACTGCCCGGCCTCATCATTGAATAGACCCTGTGATGGGTTTCCGCTCTGAAAGCCTTTTTGTAAACCCTCCAGAGTCGGCTCACGGCTGATTATTTTGGGGTTTACCGGTGGTGTGGGTTCTACCAGTTGGGAAAGTTTTTGTGATAACTCCACCTGTGAGCGTTTTTTATTGGCGTTAATTAATGCCTGCTCAGAGGTTTTATAGGCTTTTAGATCTATCCGGTATTGTTTTTCCTGCTCTGCATATTCCTTTAGTTTTTCCCTCTGCCAGTCCACCACCGGCTTTAAAGCAAACCGGTCGGCACTGCTTTTTCTGTCGCCAGATTCTGCAACCGTCAGGCAGAACAAAGACACAGGGCAGGTCATACTATCAAAACGGACATTATTAAAAGACTGGGCCACCAAAGCGGCCACTGATAAAATGGATTGCCCGGCCAGAGCTTTAGGCACCTGCACACAATCAGAAATCTTTAACGCTGTATTGCCCAGGACATCGCCCAGAGCTTCTACCGGGTACTCTGGACAGGGTTCTGATTTGCTGATTAAAGGC
>DRNA01000119.1 GCA_011322365.1 Aeromonadales bacterium
GTGAAAAATAAAATATCAACAAACTGTACCGCCAGAAAAAGTAGTCCCAATGATACTTTTTTATCCACCGTTTTCAGTACAAAACTGGCGGCATAATGACCCACAAACATAATTATTTACTCATCTTACTATCAGGGATATAAACCCATAATCAGTCCAAAAACACTTTAACAAACAATTAAATATCGCCGAGTATCAGGCCAAATCCCATAAATTTATTTCCTAATAAAGTAGCATTAAACTTTATCGAATTTTCCACATTTTATACATTTGAAACCATGCTGATAAAAGAAAAGTGGAAATCCTAAAAGAAGAAATACTAAAAAAGCCGGTTTTTTTCCCTTAGTATAAACCTGAAGCTTATCACTACCACAATTGCTACAGATCCTTTTGGGTTCATTGCTGCCTGTAGCCAGGTTATCACTAAAATCTGTTTCGAGAATAATTCTGGCTTCTGCTTCAAATTCTTCAGGCACATGTACTTTCACTCCACCCATCGCATGAGAATAGAGCCATTGCATATTGATGACATTTTCATTGGTCAGGAAAGCTGGAATGTCTGCTGATTCCAGACTCGCCTTTGCAATATGCGCCTCTACGGGAAACGAAAATGAAGCGATTTCTGTAAAATTTTTATAGCTCACCTTTTTATTCCAATAATGAGAATCCAGGCCTCTCCATCGCGGCTAAAGGCCGCTCCTACTAAATTTTCAAAACTATCAGGTTTTTGGCAATGTCACTCCAGTCTGCCCCTGATATTTACCTGCCCTGTCACCATAGGAAGTTTCGCAGATTTCATCTGACTCAAAAAACAGCATCTGAGCCACACCTTCATTAGCGTATATTTTTGCCGGCAACGGCGTGGTATTTGAAAATTCAAGAGTCACATGCCCTTCCCACTCCGGCTCCAAAGGCGTGACATTAACAATAATCCCACAGCGGGCATAGGTTGATTTACCTAAACAGATGGTGAGCACGCTTCTGGGTATTCTGAAGTACTCTATGGTTCTTGCCAGGGCAAAAGAATTCGGTGGAATGATGCATACATCCGATTTCACATCGACAAAACTACCTTCATCAAAGGCTTTGGGATCGACGATGGCTGAATTAATATTGGTAAATATTTTAAATTCATCAGAACAACGCACATCATACCCGTAACTGGAAGTACCATAGGAAATCAGCTTATGATCATCACGTTTTCGGATCTGCCCCGATTCATACGGCTCAATCATGCCGTGTTGTTCCGACATTCGGCGGATCCACTTGTCAGCTTTAATACTCATTAATGTAAATTTACCTGTCAATTAATAGTTATTTTGCAGTGAGGAGCAAAAGACACTAGTAAAGCATTTTTTGGTTTTTTTGTATAGCCTAAATCATCCATGTAAAGCACACTTGACATTGGTATATTAATTGTGTAAAGTTTGATTTACTTAATATCAAGTTTCATTCACATAGGAAAAAGCTCATGAAATATAAAAAATTAGACTATATCTGGCAAAAAAAGTATTTAAAACGGTTTATAGCGGGCATGGTCGGCTATGGTTTCATGCTGCCACTGACTATATTTATCGGCAAAAAAGTGGTTGCTGGAAACTTTATAATGATACTTATAGCTTTGCTTCCGGTTATTCCTTTTCTTCTCGCCATGTCAGCTTATTTAGCCAATATGAAAACCATGGATGAAATGTGGCGCAAAATCCAGTCTGATGCACTTATCATGACGGCTCTAATCACTATTACCTTTAGTTTTAGTCTGGGGATGTTACAGGTAATGAATATACTCCAGAACTTTTCCATATTTTATGTTTTTCCTTTTATGTTTGTTATCTGGGCGTTATGTTTTGCTTACCTCATAGCGAGAAATAAATTAGTATGAAAAATAATCTCAAAGTCCTAAGGGCACAACGTGACTGGTCTCAGGAAGTTTTATCCAGACAGCTGGGCGTATCCAGACAGACCATCAATGCTATAGAACGTGGAAAATACGACCCCAGTTTACCTTTGGCCTTTAAACTGGCAAAATTATTTAAAATGAAAATAGAAGATATTTTTCAATGCGAGGATTAATCAGAAAAAGGGCCTTACAGCAGGGTAAAGCCCTCTCAGGTTAAGATTATGTTTAACCAATTAAAAACGGTCAGCATTCATCACTTTTGTCCAGGCTTTGACAAAATCCTTGATGAAAAGTTGTTCTCCATCATTTGCTGCATAGGCTTCGGCAACGGCTCTTAATTCCGAGTTAGAGCCAAATATCAGGTCAACTGGAGTGGCTGTCCATTTTACTTTACCCGATTGGCGATCACGACCTTCATAAATACCTTCTTTTCTCGACCTGTTCCATTTGGTTGACATGTCAAGAAGATTGACGAAGAAGTCATTACTCAACTGACCTGGTTTGTCTGTGAACACACCATTTTTAGACCCCCCTATGTTGGCATTCATCACGCGCATGCCACCAATAAGAGCCGTCATTTCTGGCACCGTCAGATCCAGAGTGTCGGCCTTGTCAACCAGTTCAGCGGTCGGTGAACGGTAGGCTGTTTTGCTATAATAGTTACGGAAGGCATCCGCTTCAGGTTCTAAGAGGTTAAATGATTGCACAACAGTCTGTTCCTGCGAAGCATCGGTCCGCCCCGGTTTAAAAGGCACTATAATCTTATGACCTGCATCTTTAGCGGCTTTTTCAATCGCCGTAGAACCACCAAGTACAATCAGGTCAGCCAGTGATACTTTCTTACCAGCTGAGAGGTTTTTGTTGAACTTTTTACGAATGTCTTCGAGCTTTTTCAGTACGTTCGCCAGTGACTCAGGTTCATTGACGTCCCAGTCTTTTTCGGGAGCCAGGCGTATTCTGGCTCCATTTGCGCCACCACGAAAATCGGTATCGCGAAATGTTGCTGCAGATGCCCATGCTGTCTTCACCAGATCGGACACACTCAAATCAGAAGCCAGAATTTTCTTTTTCAAAGCTGCAATATCCTTCGCATTAATGAGCTTGTAGTTAGCCACAGGAACCGGATCCTGCCAGGACAGAACTTCAGCCGGTACTTCGCTACCCAGATATCGCGACCGCGGCCCCATATCACGATGCGTCAGTTTGAACCATGCTCTGGCAAATGCATCGTTAAAAGCGTCTGGATTCTTTATGAAACGTTCAGAAATCTTACGATAGACAGGATCTTCACGCAGTGCCAAATCGGTAGTAAGCATGGTAACCGGATTCATCTTGCCTTTGACGTGAGCATCAGGAACCATCTTGTGTTTGGCTTTATCCTTAGGTACCCACTGCACAGCACCCGCTGGGCTCTTTTGCTGAACCCATTCAAATGCCAGCAAATTGGCAAGAAAAGCCTGGCTCCATTGCGTAGGTGTTGGTGTCCACGTGCCCTCAAGACCACTGGAAATTGTGTCTTCAGCATTACCTTTTCCACAGCGACTGATCCAGCCTAAACCCTGTTCAGTAATATCTGCAGCAGCCGGTTCCGGGCCTACACATTTTTCAGGTCCATGTGCTCCGTGGGTCTTACCCAGCGTATGTCCGCCGGCAATCAGAGCAACCGTTTCTTCATCGTTCATCGCCATACGGGCAAAAACATCGCGAATGTCTTGTGCAGCCGCTTTAGGATCGTGTTTAGCTCCGGTCGGACCTTCTGGATTTACATAGATCAGCCCCATTTGCACGGCGGCCAGAGGATTTTCCAGATGACGCTTTCCTTTGTAGCGTTTGTTGTCAGCCATCATTACCGTTTCAGGACCCCAGTAAACTAAATCGGGTTCCCAGTCATCAGCACGACCACCGGCAAAGCCAAACGTCTTAAAACCGGCATTCTCTAGAGCCACATTCCCAGCAAGCACAATCAGATCACCCCAGGAAATGCTACGACCATACTTCTTCTTAACTGGCCACAACAGTCTGCGAGCCTTGTCGAGGTTGACATTATCCGGCCAGCTATTTAATGGTTCAAACCGTTGCTGACCACCATCACCACCACCACGACCATCTAGCGCCCGATAGGTGCCAGTGCTGTGCCAGGCCATGCGGATAAAGAAGGGACCATAGTTGCCCCAATCCGCAGGCCACCAGTCCTGTGAAGATAGCATGACATGTTCAATATCTTTTTTTAGTGCATCAATATCAACTTTTTCAAATGCCTCAGCATAATTGAAATCATCACCGTAGGGATTAGAACCAGCCGAATGATGGCGAAGAATATCCAGGTTTAACTGATTCGGCCACCAGAATTGTTTATTTTTTGCTTCACCTTTAACTATCTCATTAGCGGCCTGTAAACCAGGCGATATAGAAATAGCTAAGGCAGTTAATATCGGTATTATTTTATATAACATTTTAGCTCTCCTTAAATTTTTGGAAATAAATCATGTTATTAGTCAATAAATGCCTTATCAAAGAGAAATCGATAGCATTTAAGTTGAAGCTAATAACAGGTATTTCTATGGGGAACACTCTATGACATAAATTTATGTTGAGTTATATCTACCCCGGTAGCTAAAGAGAGTATGAGAACCAAAGTCTATTAGCAATTTGTATTTTGCTATGGAAGTGATAGGAAATTTCTATGAGAAAATTTTTATAAACTATTCTGATGTATTTAAAACCAAACCATAACGATCCTGTTTTTAATTTTTTTTTGCATAATAGAAATATTTTATATATTCAATTGAAATCTGTTATGACGAAATTGTTCATAGATAACTATTTATTTTTTTCCTTAATTATTTTTTCATAACATAAAGTGGATTTCTTCTTTATAGATTGCAGGGCTAAATCAATACGATTTTTATTGCAGGAACCTTTAGTTTCACATAGCTCAAGGTATTTTTTCATACTATCTACATAGCTACAGTCATGGTTTCCTATCAGGCTTGTGCTAAGCAGAAACCAGTAATATGCATTGGAATTATTAAGTTCAATAGCCTTGTTCAAATAATCAGTTGCTTTTTTAAAATAAAATTTAATAGACAGGTTAATATTAGCTAATTGAAAGTAGGTTTTCTCAAGCAAACGGTTACTGTCAATATAGATAAGAGCATTTAGCAGGTCGGTTTCGGCCAGATCAATTTTTTTATTTCTAAGATAAATCTGAGCTCTTTGTTGCAGAGCTCTCCAATTATATTTATCCAGCTTAATGGCTTCATTAGCATCTTTGAGGGATTTGCTATATTCTTTCAAATGATAGTAACTTGTAGATCTGGCGAATAGGTAGCGAACTGTTTCAGGTGCTAGTTGGATAGCCTTTGTTAAGCTCTCTGATGCTTTTTTATATTCTCCCGCACAATTATAATAAAATCCTTTTTTAAAATAATAAAATGCATTATCACCATATGCCAATGCCTTATCGATTGGGTTTATTTTATTCACACATTTCTTTATGCTATCTGATTCAACATAGAAAGGATAACCGGCTAGTGTTTTAAGGCGTTGATTTGAATCATAAAACCTGGAAATATAACCAAGGTATTCGAAAATGTCAGACATACTCCCCCCCCATTTGGGCTGGTGTTCTGAATTATGGTTTGGTTGTGTGTTCTTAAGATCCTTCCACTTCGGTCAGGATGACGACGAGAGAGTTGTGAGTTGCGAGAATTGCTATTTTCGTTCTTGGTTTTTTTTGGGTAGTCTTGGTGTTCTGAATCAGTGCCTGGTTGTGTGTTCTTAAGATCCTTCGATAAACTCAGGATGACAATGAGTGGCGACCCAAAACTCTACACTATTCGCGGGGCCAGCTTTCAGGATGACAAAAAAGCAAGTTTCCAGGTTCAAAGACTTCTGTTTTACATAGTTAAAACAAATGGTTAATTACCTGAGAAGATGGAATTGTAGCGTATTAACCCAGTTGTATTCTTTTTTATGCTTCGGAAATTGTCTTGCCCTTGCGAATAAATAACCATAACCCCAATGTCAAAACTACAAATATCAGCTGCGTGAATACAAAGCCATGCAAATACAGCCCCAATAGAGGCAGAATAATACTGGCGATGGCGGCATTGAAAATCATCTGGATAAATCCCTGTAACGCGGAGGCTGTGCCACGGTTTTGTGGGAAGCAATCCAGGGCCAGTACCGTCATTGCAGGTAAGAACAATCCAATGCCCAGCGCATATAAAAGCAGTGGAAAAATTACCGTAAATATGGAAACCGGAAGCCATAAGGCCATTAACAGATTCAGGGTGACAGACAAAACTAAAACCGATAAAGACAGGCTAACCACTTTTTCCCGGCTTAATCGATGTGCCAGCCGACTTGAAGTATAAGAGCCGATGACAATACCCACTACCATTGGAATAAATTGCCAGCCAAAGTCATCTGCACCCAACCCCAGAAAATTAAATATTACCGTGGGTGCGCCCGCTATATACAGAAACAAACCTGCGAAGGCAGTACCTATGGCAAAAATGATCGCCTGAAAATGGGCGTGTTTAAATGTACTTAAATAAACTCTGGCAATATTGCTCGGATGCAGTGATTGTCGATTTTCTCTGGGATGAGACTCGGGAATAAAAAACACAAACGCCAGCATACTCAGCAGGCCATAAATCGCCAGAAAGTAAAAAATACTGCGCCATCCCCAATGGTCATGCAGCCAGCCACCCACAATAGGCGCAATAGCCGGTGCAATAGCAAACAGCATAATGACCTGGGACATCACTTTCTGCGCGTCTCGAGAATCAAACAGATCACGTACAATGGCGCGACCTGCCACCAGCCCGCCACTGGCAACGATGCCCTGCATCACACGATAGCCTAAAAACTCGGCGTAACTCGAAGAAAAGGCACAGCCCAGAGATGAAACCGCATAAAGCACCATGCCTAATATAATGATGGGACGGCGACCAAACCGATCGGTTATTGGCCCCCAGACCAATGTTGATATGGCATAGGCTGCCAGATAAAAACCCAGACTTTGATTCAGTAAAGCGCGGCTGACACCAAAATCACTTTCAATGGCGGGGAAAGCAGGTAGATAGGTATCCACCGTAAACGGCCCAATCATTGACAGCTGGGCAATAGTTAGAACCAGCCAGAAACGAGATAGTTTAATAGATTGAGGCATCTGGGCTTCCGCTGGATTTAAGTAAAATAACAAACAAAGTACTAATCATCCACTTCAGTAATGGATAACGGACTCTGTGTTTGTTGAGCGGCCAGATTTACCAGCTGCGCCGCACAGTGGCGGGCAAGTTCAACGTAGGCAGCGGTGATTTTACTATCGGGATCGTTTTCAACCGTAGGGCAACCGCTATCAGTTTGTTCGCGGATATTGCGATCCAGCGGTAGTTTTCCTAACAGATTTACACCGGTTTCTTCCGCCAGTTTTGCACCACCACCATCACCAAAAATAGCATCCTCATGGCCGCAGTTTGAACAGATATGGGTGGACATATTTTCCACGATTCCCAACACTGGAATATCGACTTTCTCAAACATACCGATACCTTTGCGGGCATCTGCCAATGCAATATCCTGCGGGGTGGTCACTATTAAAGCGGCTGAAACGGGCACTTTTTGAGACAGGGTTAATTGAATATCGCCCGTACCCGGTGGCAGATCAACCACCAGATAATCCAGCTGCTGCCACTGGGTATCATTAATTAATTGCTGAAGCGCACCACTGGCCATAGGGCCACGCCAGACCACTGCCTGCTCGGGTTCTACCAGATAACCAATGGACATGGATTGCAGGCCATAACGCATTAACGGCTCAATGGTTTTATTATCTTTACTTTCCGGTCGCATACCTTGAGAGCCGAGCATTATCGGCAAACTGGGCCCGTAAATATCCGCATCCAGAATGCCCACATTGGCACCTTCTTTTTTTAATGCCAGTGCCAGGTTAACCGCCGTAGTCGATTTGCCTACACCGCCCTTGCCCGACGCTACCGCAATAATATTCTTAACCTCTGACAGAGGTTGTTGCGCGGTGGTTTTATAGGTCGGGATTTTAATCTGGATGCTAATGCGCGCTTCCGAAAGGTTACATTCTTTTTCCAGTTTTGCAGTTAATTCGGCAATCCACTGTGGAATGATACCGCTGCAGGGATAACCCAACTCCACCGTTAACAGTAATCGATTATCTTCAATTTCAAGGGATTTTATTACCTTTGCTTCTGGCCAGCTTTTACCCAGATAGGGATCTATAAACTCAGCTAAAACATTGCGGATTTGATTTTCTGAAACGGCCATAGTATTTCTCTGGAAACATTGGATTGCAGGAACAGGGATTTTACGCTTAAATTTGTCTGCTTCCAATGAATTTTGTTGTCATTTGCGTTATAGTAAGCGCAGAAATCAATTACCGCCCATTTGAAGAAATAATGACTCAAAAAACACGTGAAATTCTGGTGACCAGTGCCCTGCCATATGCCAATGGTGATATCCATTTAGGTCACCTTATGGAAACCATTCAAACGGATATCTGGGTTCGTTTTCAAAAGCTCAGGGGTCATGATTGTATTTATGTCTGTGCCGATGATACCCACGGCACACCAGTAATGTTAAAGGCCCAGCAACTGGGTATTACACCGGAAAAACTGATTGCCGATGTTCAACTCGAACATGAAAAAGATTATGCTGATTTCCTCATTGGCTTTGATAATTTTTATACCACTCACAGCGAAGAATCCAGAGAATGCACCGAAACCATCTATCTCAATAATGAGAAGGCCGGACATATCAGTCGCCGAACCATCAGCCAGCTCTACGATCCGGAAAAACAGATGTTTCTACCCGATCGCTTCGTTAAGGGCACCTGCCCCAAATGTGGCGCCGAAGATCAATACGGTGATAACTGTGATGTCTGTAGTGCCACCTATGGGCCTACCGATCTGCTCAATCCGGTTTCAGCCGTCAGCGGTGCAACACCCATTATGAAAGATTCGGAGCATTTCTTTTTTGAACTACCCCAGTTTCAGGATTTTCTGAAACACTGGCTTGCCAGTGGACACGTTCAGGATGAAGTAGCCAACAAACTCAACGAATGGCTGGATGATGGCCTGCAAGCCTGGGATATCTCGCGGGATGCGCCCTATTTCGGTTGGGAAATCCCCGGACATCCCGGCAAATACTTTTACGTCTGGCTGGATGCCCCCATCGGCTATATGGCATCCTTCAAAAACCTCTGCAAAAAACGCCCGGAACTGGATTTTGACTATTATTGGGGCAAAGATTCTGAGGTAGAGCTTTATCATTTTATTGGTAAAGATATTATCTATTTCCATTGCCTGTTCTGGCCTGCTACCTTACATGGAGCAGGATTTAGAACACCTACGGCGGTTAATGCCCACGGTTTTGTCACCGTTAATGGTACTAAAATGTCAAAATCAAAAGGCACCTTTATTAAAGCGCGTACTTACCTGGATCATTTGCATCCTGAATATTTGCGTTATTATTTCGCGGCCAAATTATCATCTCGTCTGGAAGATTTTGATTTAAACCTCGAAGATTTTCAACAACGTATTAATTCGGATCTGGTGGGCAAACTGGTGAATATTGCCAGCCGAACCGGTGGTTTTATCAGTAAACGATTTAACGGTAAACTGGCCGAGCAACTCGACAACCCGGAACTGGTGAAAACTATTCAGGCAGCAGGTGACGCTATTGCTGAGTGTTATGAGAATCGCGAATTCAGTAAAGCCATTCGTGAAATCATGCGTCTGGCGGATCTGGCCAACCAGTATATTGCTGAAAAAGCGCCCTGGGTACTGGTTAAAACAGAAGATACACTTTCACAGGCCCATGAAGTTTGCACCACCGCACTCAATGCTTTTAAA
>DRNA01000120.1 GCA_011322365.1 Aeromonadales bacterium
AATTTAATTTTGATACATTCAGCTCCTTTCCACGTAAATTAGTAGAGATTACTTGCTTGCCTAAAATATCAAAAATCTGAATTTTCTTATCGGCATTGCTAAAAGTATTGATGGTTAAAATACCGTTGGTTACCGGGTTTGGGTATAAGCTAAAGCCGGCAATAGCATTTCTTTCAACACGTAAAGTAATATCAGCCAATCCTCTTGCAATAACTTGAGGGATACCATTAAATTCGCCAACCAACACCACTAAATTTTGAGGAGTTGTAGGAATTGGCGAACCAATATAATCTGCTTCAGAAAAATTAGTCCTAAATCTCAAGTCTGCTGTTCCGTCATTAATTGTATAATTAGTACTCGCGGCGAAATTACCTGTAGCACTCACAAAGGTTGCGCTTTTAATTTCAACTAATTCAGACTCATAATTTTCCCAATTGGCGGCCAATTCTGAATTGGTAACTACCTCAGGTGTCACCGTATTTCCTGTTGAACTAGCGGCTCCCGGATCTTCAAGGGGAAAAATTTGTAAAACTCCGTTAAACGAAGACAACCTTCCTTTTAATCCTGTGATTCCGTCTCCAATGGCATAGGTTGTAGTAATGGTACCGGCACTATCATCTATTAATATTCCGCTTCCGGAAGCATTTTTAGCATTTCCATTTCTCGCTGCTGAAGCAGCATCTTCAACATATTTTTGGTTTCTGGATGTTCTGGTATAAGTAACTATTGCTTCTCCGGTAAGTTCATAATAATCACCTTGGGTACCTGCTCTTAATGCGGTAATGGTAGATACCTGAGTAAGTGGGGCAATGCTAAAGTTTACTGTTGCCTCAACAGCGGGTGATATTGGGGTGTGGTTATCATCAACCAATTGCATAAATACCGAATGGGCACCTGCTGACAGTCCTGTCAAAGTAATAGGGTTTGTATCCATTTTTACGATGTTGCTGCCGTTGTCAACTTTATAGTGAATATGGCCATCTCCATTTCCCGCTGATGCCACAACAAAATTTTGTACGGTAAAAACGATATCCACAGAAGTACTTGCTGTTGGCGGTAATGTTGCTCCTTCAGAAGGGGAGGTGATTGTTAATGCTGGAGTAGTCGTCCCTCCAAAAGTTTGCCCGGGATTAATCAAATCATACGAAGATGTCGCTGGGGCATTCCAAGTAAAATTAGAATAAATAGTCCCAGAACCTGTAAGTTGCAGTGATTCTCCTACTGCAGAGCCTATTTCAGAAACTCCAATATCAGTAGATGTCATTCCATCAGCAACCCCACCTGTAGCTGTAAAACTACCCTCATAACTTAAAAATTGTACATTTCCTGCTCCATCTGATAGAGCGATACCGTCAGGATCTCCATTCTGAATATTGGAAATTGCAAAAAATACGGCACCATAACCAGTGCTTCCTTCATCAGGAATTGTTCCTGTTAAAGGTATAGTATTGTAAGATGCCCCCCCATTACCATTATATAAGGTTATAGTAAAAGTACTTAAATCTGTGCCCGCAGGCCCAGCTATCTCAATACCTTCACCTGTATCAGTACTAGAATTATCATAATGTATTTCATTTATAAAAACTTCAACACCCGCATTTTGAGCAAAAAATATTGATGTGAAAAATAAAGAGAGTAATAAAAAGTAAAATTTTTTCATAGTGAATAGAATTATTTATAAGTGTGTGAATAGCAGTAAAACTACGAAAAAAAAATATAAAATAGAAGCAACGAAACGTTATATTTTATTTTTTATTGTGTATAAGGTTAATAAATAAAAATAA
>DRNA01000121.1 GCA_011322365.1 Aeromonadales bacterium
GCACCGCGTTTATTGGGAATGATGGCTCTGCCGGTTATTTACAGGGATGTAATGTATGCCGGTTTTGCATATGTCCAGGGATGGACGGTAGTAGAACAACGCAGGAGCAGTTGTCGAGGAGCAAAAACCGGTCATCACCATAAGTCCTTTTATGATTGAGATAGCTTCAGATTACTGATATTGTTGCTTTATGTCAATGGGAAAGTGTCTGTCCCTCGGGGCTGTGTCAATGGGAAAGTGTCTGTCCCTCGGGGCTGTGCCTCGGGGCTGTGTTTTCATATGTTTATATTTTGGGCGGTTCAGGGGATTGTTAAATAGTGAGGTTGTTAAAAAAAATTGTTATTTTAATTGTTATAATCGTTATTTTATACTCTGGTTATTTGTATATTGAGCTTTTTAAAGGTGTTACTAGAGTAAATGAATTTAGAGTTTTAACTATCTGTAGTTCAAAGAAATATAATACTAAAGAAAGATTTGACAAGTTTGGTATTATAAGTCCGACTATTGCTTGTTTTTCTAGGGATTATTTTAGTGAAAAAATCATTAAGCCTGAAAGTGATTTAAAACAAAAAATCAATATGTATTATGATTATGCAAAGGAATGTTATTTTAAGTATTTCATTAACAAACAAGAGCAATTGTTTTGTTTTAATGTTTTTAGAGATATTCTATTATGGTTTAAGAGTAATAGCAAAACATATAAGAAAGCCGAATTTTTGAATTCAAAAATTCGGTGGATTGATGGTGAAATACAATATAATATTTCTAATCCTTGGGAGAAACTATTCCCAGAATTGTTAAATGTGACTAACAAAGAATTGAAAGATTTGTTAGTTTGGTATGATTCCATGTCTGATGTCAATGAATGGGCTTTAAATGAGAATGAAAAACTTGAGCTGTTAGGTGATATAAGTAAAGAAAGATATAATGAGTTGTTTGAACTAGCGCATTCGGATAAAACAATAAATTTAAGTAAAGAACTCGAATACAGGTTAATTTTACTAAAAGGAATTTATGATGTCCTCGAAAATAAAAAGTCACAAAAATCTGGAGCAATTAATAAAAAATGGTTTATTAAAGCAAACGATGAACAGTTTTTTGGAGGGATGTCTCCAAAGGAACTCATAATCAGCTCTACACCCACTATTGATGCCATTTTTACTGTTAGAGGCTATTTGAAGCAAGAATAAAACACGCAAACATGGACATATATGGACGCTTCCTCAATGTCAAGGTGTCATCAACTAGGACGGGCACGCCCAGAAAAATCACCCTTCAAAAAAATCAGAATTTCACAAAAACTAATCAGTTATAAAAAACGTTTATAAAAAATAGCAAAACGTTTGAAATTGAGTGGTAAAACCCAGAAAAATAAAAATTCAGTGTAAACGAAATCTTGAACGGTTGTTGTGTTTAATAAAAGGCTGGGAATTTGATAGGATAGGGACTGGTCTTAGACTTAACCCGTATCTCGAAAACCGGAACTTTGATATAAAAACCGTGAACGATAGCGTTTTTCAAAGTTAATGGCACCCTCTAGCCAGGTTTTACGGTCTAAACAGAGTCGTTGCAGGATGGGTGGGGTGTTGATTGGAATGGCACCACGATTATTCACAAGGATGTGATGCTCTCTCACAGCATCCTGCTTCCCGCGACACTTGTATATCCCTATACATCGTATGCAGAAAATGCAGGACGCAATTTTCTGTTGGTGGGGATGATAGCGCGTCTGGTGTAATCCATTAATTCCAGGTAATCAGATAGCGAAAATAGAATACCTTTTTGATATTCATTCTTTACAGCACCCTCAAACTGACTCAAGGGTTTTTACTCAATACGTTCCACTTCGATGCCTTTGTCATGTAAGAATCTAATGATACTGTCAGGTCCCAGGTAGTGGGCTGCACCGACTACGACAAAGTATTTGTCTTTTGTATCGAGGTAGGCGGCGATTTTATCTGCCATTTTTCTGTTTCGATTGGTGAGTAGTAAGTCATAGAAAAATTCTGAATCCGGATCGGATTTCATTTCTGACAAAATTAATTTTTCCAGGCTATCAATATCCCCATTGCTCCAGAATTTAACCAGTTTGCCTAATACATCATCAGATGAAATCATATTTTTCAGGGTTTCTTTGAGAAGCACAATTTGCTGTGGCATGGTCATGTTTTCAAATAAACCAAACTGTTCTTCAGCAGATTCCAGCTGTAGAACTGACTTTCTGGAACGGTGGGCACGTGTGAGAAAGTGTAAATCAATACCATATTGTGGTTTCAGTTCGGCTGATGTCATGTTCAGGCTTTCCAGATTCAGGGCTATAATCCAGGGCTTCAGGCGTTCGATGGAGGTGTAGGGTATTTTGTACTGGGTCAGGGTCTTTTTTAATAATGCCAAAGTATCTTTATCCAGTACGCTATCAATGGTTTTCGAATCCGCCAAAGTGCCATTGAGCCATAACCAACCAATGGATTTGAGCATGGATGGGCTGATTATATCCACTTCAACCGTGAGGTGTTGACTGTTGATATAAGCATTATTGATGATTTCAGGCAGTGGGTACATAGACGGATTGCCGGCATGAATGGAGCCGAACAGGTAGATTTCAGCTGTTTTGGATTTTACTTTCCAGAACGCCGGTGCTGCCTGAGTTGATTGTACGGTTTGAAATAACAGTACAATGATCAGCGATAAAATGAATTTAAATGTTGCTTTCATCTGAAGATTTCCTTGTTAGCCAATGTTCCTTGACATAATAAGTTTATAATAATGCCCGAATTATAAATTGTTGCAAGCAACATTTACACCCCAGGGCGCCCTCTCTGCCTGCAGCATTCACCTTGCACCCCAGGGCACCCTCTCTGCCTGCGGCATTCACCTTGCACCCCAGGGCACTCTCTCTGCCTGCGGCATTCACCTTGCACCCTAATTCACAATTAGCGATAATATCTTATCGTTATTTCTCTTTGGATATTTTATGGCACTGATTCAATGCCCGGTATGTAAAAAACGCGTTTCCAGTAGAGCTGCCCAGTGTTCTCATTGTGGCGCTCCCATTGCCTCTCAGGATGATGAACAAACCGAAAGGGCAGAAGCAAGAAACCGCTGGAAACTTAACCGGCGCTTACAGAATATTTCTTTTGTAATGCTGTTATTTTTTCTTTTAGGTTTTTTACTGTTCTGGTACAACAAATCTGACCCAACCGGTTGGAAGTACATTTTAGGTCAATTTGCCATGGCGGTGGGATTTGTTGGTTATTCTGTGGTTAGAATTTATAAGCTGGTTAAAAAATAACACAGTTTAAGCACGCTGCAATTTTACGCTTTTAAGGTACCAGCAGAAGACAAACGAGAATTAGTCTGACCTTTGGCGGTGTAGGTGAGTCCTAAATCACCGGATTGACTTTTCAGCAGTTGCAGGGAGCGCGAAACGCTGCTATGGCTGGCCTGGATGATTTTACCATTGATACTGTTTTTATCATGACATAGCTCGACACATTGTAATATTTCATTCCATAGTGAAAGGCTATTGGCTGGTAATTGAGGGTGGCTGTTTTTTATCTGCTGTTTATTGGGCAGAGTCAGTCCAAGATGATCAAGTAATAACATTCTCACTTCAGAGAGCTTTTCCAGATTTTGGGTTATCTGTTGCTTTTTTGCGGTGAGTTTAACGACATCATCAATGTTTTGTTGTTCCAGAGCCTGTCGTTCAGTAGTGAGAAGCTCTGATAATTGCTCGAACGTTGTTTTTTCCTGAAAAAGAACCTGATGCAACTTTTGAAATACTTCAGTTTGCTGGTTGTTCAAAGTATCGTTACCCAAATTCATCGTAATATTCTGCTGTTCGGTTATTGACGGAAATTAAGTTCAAAGCTGAGCAGTTTATCTGCTGTACTTGAACTGTTTATCTGGAAATTTCCTGAAGCAATAGCCGTTCGTAAGTCAGCCACTTTGCTGGCATTCACATCAGAAACGGATTGTAAGGAGTCAATGGCCTGCTGAATTTTCTGCGCCTGAGAAGAAATATCTACGCGATCAGAGCCTGTTTCAGTTGCGATGCCTGTTTTAGCATTGCTAACCTGTTGATTTTTATTGTTAACAGCAGTTGTTTCAGGGCTGACGCCACGCTGATCAGCTTTTAACTGATTGGGTAAATTGCTACCTGAAAGTTGTTTAATATCCATTGTTCATCTCTAAAATACGGGAAATACACTATAATTATCGGCATTATACGATATTTCTTTAATCTATTTCTTCGTTATATTACCATTTTTTAAGCAATTTTTGCGCTTAGAGTGACATCTCCAGAACGCCGGCCGCTTTTACTTTTCCGGTGACGGTTTTTTTGCTGGCACTATTTCGAGCCGATACCTGATCACCGAGAATACCATTTGACATTGATGTTCCATACATTTTCACTTTAAGTCCCTGGTTGTTAACCTGTAATTCAATTTTATCGCCTTTACATATCAGACAGATATCCCGTAGATTTAAAGTGTAACCAGCGCGTACATTACGGGTGGCTCTGACACCTTGAAATTTGTTAAAAGCCTTTGGAACAGGCATTTCATTGGCTCGCATAGGACGTTTTTCGAGTCTAATCATATCCTCAGATATCAGATCTCCACGGCGAACGCTTTGCGTTATTACCCAGACATCTGCGAGTTGAGTAATTTTTGCTGGTAAAAAGATTTGCCATTTTGGTGAATTACACCTGACTCCTACTGTTGTATTGCCAATAAGAGAGGATTGCACGGGTTTAAAATAATCTATGGGTTCATTGCATTTAGCAAGGCGTAATCGTTTATCAGGAGAGGTAACTTTGATAATAAGGTTTTCTGAATTTATGCCTTTATTTATCAATCTGTTACGTAAAAATTGTGTGCTCTTTTTGCTGATTTCAGTTAAAGATTGTACCGCTTTGGCCGAATTGGGTATTGATAAACAGAAAAACATCAGCAAAAGGGTGACTAAATTAACTTTCGTCAGGTAATTTGGTACTGCAAATTTTGAAAGATGACCTATGCTTATCATATCAATTAAATTTTCAAATAGCGCGACTGACAGTTAATTGACAGTCATTGTGGGTAACCAGAGAAATGCAATTATTATGCCGGTCAGGATGTTGGGCTAATTTTGCTAATGAGTTAGCTTCGGGATCGCTAAGTTTAACTTTCTAAGAGCGGAGTCTGGCATGGCTGGAGTTTTACATAACGTAAATCAGAGAACTCAGATGGTGGGGCAGAATCGTCTGGAGTTATTGCTGTTCAAATTAGGAAGGAAACAGATTTATGGCATTAATGTGTTCAAGGTGCGTGAAGTTTTACAGTGCCCCAGATTAACCGAAATTCCGCAGCGACATCCTTCTGTTCGTGGTGTCGCACATATTCGTGGTGAAACTGTATCCATTATTGATCTATCCATGGCCATCGGAGGCCCACCACTTCAGAATCTTTCTGAACGTTTTGTGGTGATTTCAGAATATAACCGCTCAGTACAGGCATTTTTAGTAAGTGGTGTTGAAAGAATTATTAATATGAGCTGGGGTGAAATTCATCCACCACCCTCCGGTGTGGGTAAAAATAACTACCTTACTGCGGTAACTGAATTTGAGGGTGAGCTCATTGAAATTATTGATGTTGAAAAGGTCTTATCAGAAATTGTGCCGAAAAGTACTCAAATCAGTGAAGATATTCTCCATGCACACGACACATCCCCTGAAGAGCGTATTGTATTAATTGCGGATGATTCGGCTGTGGCAAGAAATCAGGTGAAAAGAACTGTTGAGCAACTGGGACTCAAAACCGCAGTGGTCAAAGATGGACGGGAATCGCTCAATTTCTTAAATGCCATAGCAGAACAGGGTAAGAAGGTAAGTGATGAAATCTTAATGGTCATTTCTGATATTGAGATGCCAGAAATGGATGGTTATACTTTCACCGCAGAACTCCGGGCCAATCCGGCACTAGCCGATCTGTATGTTATTTTACATACCTCTTTAAGTGGCGTATTTAATAAGGCCATGGTAGAAAAAGTGGGTGCCAACAAATTTATCGCTAAATTTGATCCCGATGAGCTGGCCGGTGCTGTGAACGAACGTTTTCAGGTCAATTCATAATGTTGTCAGGAAGCAGGCAAACCAGGAATTAAACCCACTTCATGGAAAAGCTTACCAACAGAGAATATGAACAGTTTTGTGATTTTCTCCAGCATCGAACCGGCATTGTATTAGGTAGTAGCAAACAGTACCTGGTTTCCAGTCGTCTGAATCGATTGTTAAATTCCCATCATATCCAGTCCCTTGCTGAACTGGTCTCTAAAGTGCAGTTGCCAGGCAATCAATCGCTATTACAGGACGTGATTGATGCGATGACTACCAATGAAACCAACTGGTTCAGGGACGTTTATCCCTTTGAAATACTGGTGAAGAAGGTTCTACCTGAAGTATCCCGTGGTAATAGAGCCAGAATCTGGTGTGCAGCCTGTTCCTCTGGTCAGGAACCTTATTCCATCAAAATGCTATTAGCCGAAAATCAGGCAAAAATTGGCGGGTATCAGGGAGCTGTGGATATTGTGGCAACAGATTTATCAGATGCCATATTACAGCAGGCTCAAGCCGGTGAATTTGATCAACTGGCTCTGGTCAGAGGATTATCAGAAGAACGTAAAAAACGATTTTTTGAAAAAACTGAAAAGGAGGGCATCCTGAGGGTAAATGCCCGGCTTAAACAGGGAATACAATTTCGAAAACTTAACCTGAAAGACTCTTTTCAGGGAATAGGTCAGTTTGATGTGGTTTTTTGTCGCAATGTACTGATTTATTTTTCAAGTGAATTAAAAAAAGATATTTTGAGTCGCATTGCCAAAACACTCAAACCCGGTGGTTACCTGTTCCTGGGGGCTTCAGAATCTGCAGTAGGATTTTCCAGAGATTTTGAGATGGTACGATGCAACCCCGGTATCATCTATCGATTAAAATCCTGACACTTGCCGTATCATTCATTTGTTGCCGCTTTGCAACTCAAGGTGGCAATCTGCTGCCTGTTTATCCATAGAATCTATCAATTTTAGCCACTATCTTATCATTTTCAGTGAATGTTGTGCTGGCATGGCAATTGCAAAACTATCAGTTAATTATTGTTTTAAATTTTAAGAGGTCTGGTTATGGCCATCAGTATAGATAAGGTGTTGGGGTTTCATCCCGCTGCTTTATTGCTGCGAGAGAAGCGAACCACACTGTTAGCCAGTAATATCGCCAATGGGGATACCCCGGGCTATAAAGCAAAGGACATTGATTTCAGACGAGCGTTAGATTCTATTATGAATTCTGGTGCTTCAGAACAATCCATGTCAGCACAGATGCAGGATTTGGTTCAATATCGTGTTCCACTACAACCTGATACCGGAGATGGTAACAGTGTTGATATGCAGCAGGAGAAAATGGCTTTTGCACAGAATTCCCTCGATTACCAATTGAGCCTGAGTATTATTGATGGGCGCATTAAGGGCATGATGAAAGCCTTGAGAGGAGAGTAAAGCATGAGTTTAAGCGAAATTTTTAATATTACCGGATCCGCTCTTTCAGCACAGACTATCCGTTTGAATACAACCGCCAGCAATATGGCCAACGTTGATGCAATTGCCGGTTCGGAACAGGATGTCTATAAAGCACGCTATCCGGTTTTTCAAACTGCTTTTTTACAGGCGAGTGGTGAGTTGAGTCAATTTTCATCGGCTTTATCCGGGCAATCCAGTCCGGGTGTAAAAGTAAGCGGAATTGTTGAAAGTACGGCTAAGCCGGTTATGCGCCATCAACCGGATCATCCACTGGCAGATGCAGACGGTAATATTTATGTAGCCAATATTAATATGGTGGAAGAAATGACGAATATGATTGAAGCCTCACGCTCCTATCAGACCAATATTCAGGTGGCTAATACTGCCAAACAATTGATACAACAGACGTTACGTTTAGGATCCTAGTTGCGGATACTAACACCAGCGTTGGGAGAAATTAACAATGCCAATTAATGATATACAGGGCGATATTTATTCGCAACTGGGTTTAAGAAGCCAGGCAGGTGCGTCAGCTGAATCAGACAGGACTTCTTTAGGCCAGGATGATTTTTTAAAACTGATGACTCAACAGCTGGCTAACCAGGATCCGTTTAAGCCACTGGAAGATGGTCAGTTTATTGCACAGATGGCGCAGTTTAGTAGTGTGGATAGTTTGCAGAAACTGGAAAACAGTTTTTCAGATTTATCGGTGGCTTTAAGTTCTAATCAGGCTCTACAGGCTTCAACACTGGTAGGTAATAATGTCATGGTACCTGCGGATGTGGTTTATGTTGAAGATACAGGTGGAGCATCGGGGCTTGTTGGCGGTTTAACTGCTCCGGTAAAAGATGCCACTTTGACCATTACTGACCAAAGTGGACAGATTATTAAAAGTATTAGCCTTGGAGATATTAATACAACGGAAGCCAACTGGGCCTGGGATGGTACTAATGAAGCCGGTGATCATGTTGCCAGTGGTGTTTATCAGGTTGCTATCAACGGAAATCAGGGAGGCGATAATTTCCAGTTCCAGACTTTAATATCCGCTCAGGTAGAAAGCGTGTCATTGGGAGGTCCTGATGGCGTTATTTTAAATCTGGTGGGACTCGGACCGGTTAACCTGGCCGATGTCAGCCGAATCGGATAAATTTTTGCAATAGGACAATCAGTATAAGCAGTAAAATCAGGTTATTTTTTATTAGTATTTTTACATTACAAAGGGTGGGAAGTTATGTCTTTTAATACAGCATTAAGTGGTCTCAACGCCGCACAGGCCGATTTAGGCGTTACCAGTAATAATATTGCCAATGTCAGTACTACCGGGTTCAAGGAATCCCGTGCTGAGTTTGCTGATATTTTCGCTAATTCTGCATTGGGTACTTCTGATAGTGCTATTGGCAGTGGCGCGTTGCTGTCACAGGTTGCTCAACAATTTTCTCAGGGCAATTTAGAGTTTACCCGAAATACACTCGATTTAGCCATTCAGGGAGAAGGATTTTTTGTTCTGGCCAATGACCCCACTTCTAATGAATTACTGTATACCCGGGCGGGTTCATTTGGTGTGGACGCAAATGGATTCGTAGTCAATGGCGCCGGACAGGCACTTCGATCGTTTCCGGTTAATCCGGATGGCACTGTGACCGCAACCAGTTTAAGTAGTACCCAACCGTTGAGACTGCCTGATACTGCTGGAGCCCCCACAGCTACCGGGCAGGTTGAACTAGGTATCAACGTGCCGGCGAACGGGGTCGATCTGGACCCGGCTCTGTTTGATCCTACGGCACCTTCTACTTTTAACGCGTCAACCTCAGTGACCATTTATGATTCGCTGGGTGAGGCACATGTGGCTTCTTTCTTTTACATTAAAGATGCGGCTAATCCGAATGTCTGGGCTCAATATGTCAATGTGGATGGTAATCCCGTTGATGTTGCTGGTGGAACGGCAGGTGCAGGCGGGCAACTTTATGGCTCAATTACCTTTAATAATGTGGGTAGCTTTGTTTCTGAATCTCCTTCACCGATGACCACCGCTGCACTGGCCTTTGCAAATGGTTCCGATCCTACACAGACCATCAGTATGGATTATGCCAATAACGCACCCACACAGTTCTCCTCACCGTTCACCGTTAATACTTTAAGGCAGGATGGTTTTCCCATTGGTCGTTTAACCAGTGTGGACATCAGTGAGTTTGGTGTGGTTCGGGCCAATTTCAGTAATGGGCAGCAGAACGCTCTGGGTAAAGTTGCGATGGCACGCTTCCCTAATAATCAGGGTTTACAACAAAAAGGCGGTACCAGCTGGACAGAAACGCTGGACAGTGGCGTTGCCCTTGCGGGTGAGGCCGGAACATCGAGTTTTGGCAGTATTCGCGGGGGGGCTCTGGAGCAGTCTAACGTGGATTTGACTGCAGAACTGGTGAATCTGATTACAGCACAAAGAAATTTCCAGGCCAATGCAAAATCTATCGAAACTGCAAACGCTATTACTCAAACCATTATTCAGATCAGATAGATAACTGATTATGGATAAGCTGGCGTATCTGGTAATGAGTGGGGCAAAGGAAACCATGTTGGCACAGGCCAATGTGGCGAATAATCTGGCCAATGCCAAAACCACCGGCTTTAGAGCCGATCTGAATCGACTGCGTTCCATGCCGGTAGAAGGCAGCGGTTTTAATAGCCGAGTATTTGCCTTAAGTGAAAAACCGGGTTACCGCTTTTCCGAGGGACCACAGGTGACTACAGATAACCCTCTGGATATCGCTATTCAGGGAGAAGGCTGGTTCGTGGTACAAACGCCTGATGGCAAAGAAGCTTATACGCGTAACGGCAATCTTAATATTTCTGGCAGTGGTATGCTGGAAAATTCATCCGGCGATATCTTGATTGGTGATGGCGGCCCTATTATTTTTCCGCCGGTTGAGACGGTTTTAATTGGGGTGGATGGCACTATCAGTGCACGTCCATTAGGAGCGCCCGCTAATGCCATACAGATTATTGGTCGACTTAAACTGGTAAAACCGGAAGCTTCAAACCTGATGAAATCTGCTGATGGTAATTTTGTAACCAAAGACGGGCTGCCCGCTGAAATTGATGCAGATATTCAGGTGGCTTCCGGTGTACTTGAAGGGAGTAATGTGAATGCAGTCGAAGAACTTACCAGATTAATCGAGCTTTCACGTCGCTTTGAAGTACAGATAAAAATGTTATCCGATGCCGCAGATAATGATCAGGCACTGGATCAATTAATGAGAGTGTAATGACTAATTTATTAACTCATTTCAGTTTTTCTTTCCTTTTAATAGATTGCATTGGAGGTAACCTATGAATCCGGCATTATGGATCAGTAAAACAGGTTTAGATGCACAGCAAACCGATATTTCAGTTATTTCAAATAACCTGGCCAATGCCAGTACTGTGGGCTTTAAAAAAGGTCGTGCGGTATTTGAGGATCTTTTATATCAAACTGTAAGACAACCCGGTGGACAATCCACTCAAAATACCCAGCTCCCAAGTGGTTTGATGTTAGGTACCGGTGTCCAGGTAGTGGGCACACAAAAAAGTTTTACTCAGGGGAATATTATTCTCACAGAAAACAGTACTGATGTGGCTATTCAGGGACGTGGAATGTTTCAGGTTTTATTACCCGATGGCACTTCAGCCTATACCAGAAATGGAGGATTCTCACTGGACAATACCGGCCAGTTGGTTACCTCGGGTAATGGTTATATTGTTCAACCTGCGGTCACAATTCCACAGGATGCGCAAAGTTTAACCATAGGTGCTGATGGTACGGTTTCTGTTCAGTTACCGGGTCAATCAGCACCGACAGTATTGGGAAATTTACAGCTGGTAGATTTTGTGAATCAGGGTGGTCTGCAACCCATTGGAGAAAATTTATTTAAAGAAACGGGTAGTAGTGGAGCACCGGTTACGGGTACGCCCGGTTTATCTGGTTTTGGCACATTGGTAAATGGTGCTCTGGAATCTTCGAATGTCAGTGTGGTTGAAGAACTGGTCAGTCTGATTGAAACACAGCGTACCTATGAAATGAATGCAAAGGTGATTTCTGCAGTGGACAATATGCTGCAATTTGTGAATCAAACCCTGTAGGGGATGGTCATCATGAAAACTATTTTTATTTTTATTATTTTAGTCTCAGTTTCATCCTGTTCAGTGCAACCGGTGCCTACGCCGGGTGATCCTTTTTTTGCACCCAGTTACCCTGAAATGCCAAAAATGCAACCTGCTACAGCCGGTGCTATTTATAATTCCGCTAATGCTGATTATCTTCTGGAAGATCAAAAAGCGAGAAGAGTGGGTGATATTTTATTAGTCAACCTGACTGAAGCAACCAATGCCAGTAAAAAAGCTAATACCAATTTACAAAAGGACGATAGCGTATCCATTCCAAACCCCACTCTGTTCGGTCGAGTGCCGTCAATTTTATCAGGTGATTATTCTCTGGCTCAGGATATTGCTCCTAAGCGTTCGTTTCAGGGTAAAACTGATAGCGATCAAAGTAATAATTTGTCGGGTGATATCACCGTTACTGTGGTCCAGGTTTATCAAAACGGTTATATGTTAGTGAGGGGTGAAAAGTGGATTACCTTAAATCAGGGCAGGGAATATATTCGCTTAACAGGTATTGTCAGGCCACAGGATATTACGGCTGAAAATTCTATTTCATCGACTCGAATTGGTAATGCAAAAATTGAGTACAGTGGTACCGGGCAATTGGCTAATGCAAATAGCCAGGGTTGGTTGAGTCGATTCTTTTCTGGTAGCTGGTGGCCTTTCTGATGAAACATTTACTAATAAAATATATTTGTTTAATGATGTTGATGCTGTCTTCTATTGCTGTGGCAGAAAGAGTGAAGGATATTGCTACAATTAAAGGTGTTCGATCCAATCCCCTGGTTGGATATGGCATCGTTGTTGGTCTGGATGGAACCGGTGAACCTACGGTTTATGCGATTCAGGAATTTAGAACCATGTTACAAAAGCTGGGTATAACCTTGCCCAGTGATATCAGGGTGAAATTAAAAAATGTAGCAATAGTGACAGTTCAGGCTGAACTTCCACCATTTGCGCAACCGGGGCAAACAATAGATGTTACTGTTTCCAGTTTGGGTGAAGCAAAAAGTTTAAGAGGCGGCTCGTTAATTATGGTACCCCTGAAAGGTATTGATGGAAAAGTGTATGCAATAGCTCAGGGGAATCTGGTAGTCGGTGGTTTTGGTGCCCAGGGATCAGATGGTTCGAAGGTAACCATTAATGTGCCAACTACCGGGAGAATTCCGAATGGTGCCACTGTTGAAAAATCCGTAGATTCATCATTTTCAAAGGGGGATTTTATTACTTTTTTATTAAAACGCCCAGATTTTACTACAGCTAAAAATTTAACTAATGCCATTAATAATATTATTGGCCCGGGGATTGCCAGACCTATAGATGCGAGCTCAATAAAGGTTTCAGCACCAAGAGATGTATCGCAACGCGTGATGTATTTGTCAAGTCTGGAAAACATTGTGGTTCATGAAGCGGATGCTCCTGCCAGAGTGGTGGTAAATTCGCGTACCGGAACCATCGTCATTGGACAACATGTCAGAGTCAGCCCTGCTGCGATCTCTCATGGCAATCTGGTGGTTACCATTGATGAAAATCAGCAGGTCTCTCAACCGAATGCTTTGGCACAGGGAACGACCCAGACAACGCAACAATCACAGGTTACTATTGAACAGGAACCTTCGAGAATGTTTTTATTTTCTCCAGGTGTGGAATTAAAAGATATTGTTGCCGCTGTGAATGCTGTAGGTGCAGCGCCAGGCGATATCATGGCAGTACTTGAAGCTCTGAAGCAGGCAAATGCATTGCATGCAGAACTGATAGTTATATAGGCATCGATATGGCTGATGTATTACCTCAAATTAATGCTTTCGATATACAGGGTTTGCATCAGCTCAACAGTAAAAGCATTTCAAAAACTACAGCGCTGAAAGAAGCGGCTGAACAATTCGAGTCAATTTTCGTACGGCA